>CADBRW010000101.1 GCA_902797155.1 uncultured Lachnospiraceae bacterium | reverse complement strand
GTCAGCAGAGAACAGAAATACGGACAGGGCATGTCCAGTTCCACCACAAAGGTATGGTCGTCCGGAGAAGAAACCCCCAGCTCATTTACCGGCTTCTCCTTCCTGTTAACTTCCTCGGCATTCTTTATCTGACAGCTGTCCGTGATCAGATACGCGGAATTGCTTCCCACATCCGGATCAGCCAGACGCCGGAATGCAAAGACAAAATCCTCGGCGGTCAGAGGCCTGCCGTCGCTCCATTTCAGATCCTTCTTCAGTTTAAATGTATAGGTAAGACCATCTTCGGAGGTCTCATAGGAATCCGCCATGACCGGGATCAGATTCCTGTCGGCGTCATAGCCGAAAAGTCCTGCGGTAAAGAAGGATGCCACAAATCCCGAATTTGTATCTGAAACCAGCTGCGGATCCACGGTGATGGGAGACTGCGGAAGCATGATACTCACTTCCGCATCCGTGCTGCCTTTTACGCCACAGCCGCCCAGGGCGCCAAGCAGGAACAGACACGCAAGTAAAATACTAAGTTTCTTCTTCATACCTGTTCCTCCTTTCCCATTGGTGTGTCCGCGGTCCACAGTTCATATTCCGCATCCGTGCAGCGCACACGGTGGGTGCCGGACACCTCATGCCACTCTCCCAACGCATAATCGATACCGGAGGTACCGTAATCATAGACCTCCTGCTTCTCCGGCTGAAGCACGGGATTCATCCGCGGGATCGCAGCCAGAAGACTCTTCGTATAAGGATGAACAGGATTCACGAACAGCTCCTCCGAATCCCCTTCCTCCAGTAAATATCCCAGATGCAGAACCCCGATCCGGTCCGACAGGAACCGCACCATGGTGAGATCATGGGAGATAAAGAGGAAGGACGTCCCTGTCTCCTCTTTGATATTCCGGAGCATATTGACGATCTGCGCCTGTACGGAGGCATCCAGTGCCGCGATGCACTCGTCGGCTATGATCAGCTTCGGGTTCACCACCAACGCCCGGGCGATACCGATCCGCTGTCTCTGACCGCCGGAGAAATCCTTGGGAAACCGGTTTCTGTATTCCACCGGGATCCCCACCTTTGTGAGGATCTCTTCCACGATCTTATCCTGCTCCTCCCGGTTCTTTCCGATATTCCTGACCACCAGCGCCTCACGGATGATCTCTCCCACCTGCTTCTTCGGATTCAGGGAGGACATGGGATCCTGGAAGATCATCTGGATATCCTTTGCCTTCTCCCGGAATTCCTTCCGGTTCTTAACGCCCACCAGCTCATTTCCTTCAAATGTAATACTTCCGCTCGTGGCCTTGTTCAGGCCGATGACGCATTTTCCGATGGTAGATTTTCCGCTGCCGGATTCACCCACCAGTCCGTAGGTCTCCCCCTCCCGGATATGGAAGGTGATATGCTCGGAAGCCTTGATCCGCTTGCCCTTCGCATCGAAATACATACAGAGGTCATCCACGGACAGCAGCATCGGTTTTTGCTTTTCAGTCTTTGTGTCCGACATAATCCTTTCCCTCCTGTTTCATCCTTTCGATCCGCTCTGCAAGTTCCTTGGGCATTTCCACCTTAGGGGCGCGCTCATCTGCCAGCCAGGATGCCACGTAGTGGGTCTTGGACAGCTGGAAGAGCGGAGGCTCCGCCTTAAAATCGATGGCCAGTGCATAGGGGTTTCTGGGTGCAAATGCATCTCCCACGATCTCCTTCGCCAGATTCGGCGGAGTTCCGGGGATGGAATATAGTTCGCCCTTTTCATCCGCACCCTCCGGGATCGCGGAAAGCAGTCCCCAGGTATAGGGATGACGGGGATTATAGAAAATGTCGAAAACCGTGCCGTACTCTATGATCCTGCCGGCATACATGACGCCCACATAATCGGCGATCTTTGCAACCACGCCGAGATTGTGGGTGATAAAGATAACAGAGATCCCTCTGGAACGCTGTATCCTCTGGATCAGTTCCAGTATACGGTTCTGTATGGTGACGTCCAAAGCAGTGGTAGGCTCGTCGCAGATCAGCACCTCCGGGTCACAGGACAGGGCAATGGCGATAACGATCCTCTGCCGCATTCCTCCGGAAAGCTGATGAGGGTACTGTCCCATGGTCCGTTCCGGATCGGTGATGCCTACCTCGCGGAGAAGCTCGACGGAACGAGCATACGCTTCCTTCTTCGTTACATCCTCGTGATTCCGGATCGCCGTGATCAGCTGCGCTCCGATGGTCATGGTAGGATTCAGCGACGTCATGGGATCCTGAAAGATCATGGAGATCCGGGAACCGTTGATGTTCCGCTGACGCCAGGAGAACTTCTTCTGCAGAAGATCGATATCCTCTTCCTCTCCGTTTTCCTTCTTTCCGATAAAATGTGCCTCTCCGGAATTGATCACCGCATTCTCGGGAAGGATCCCCATTATGGTCTTTACCGTGATACTCTTGCCGCACCCGGATTCTCCCACCAGCGCAAGCACTTCATTTTCCTTCAGCTGAAAGTCCACGCCACGTATGGCGTGCACGTCTCCGGTTGCCATCTTGAAAGTGATGTCGAGGTTCTTTACATCGATCACCTTTCTGGCATTATCACTCATATCCGCAGCCCCCCTTCTGAAGATCTCCAGCCTCCACTCCATATTATACCTTAAAACACCTGGGTTCTTCCATATTTTTCTTACGGAAATGCGATTGGAACAGAAAATGTGACAGCGGGTTCTCGCCTGTGTCGCGTATAATAAAAAAAATGCGGCACCGACACATTTCCATGCTGCCGGTACCGCATCCTTTTTATCGTATACCCTGTGACACGGGGACTGCCCATCTGTCACATTATTTTTTGAACGTAACCGTGATATCTCCTGTAGAAGTATCGACTACACAGGGATCGGCATTCTCGGAATTGTTCGGAACCTTTACACTACCGGTGCTGGTATCCGTCTTCACACTCTTCTCCGACAGGAACTCACAGTTTACATCTCCTGTGGAGGTCTCGATCATGATATCCTTGGCATCACTTGCGGTGATCTTCACATCACCCGTGGAGGTATCGACCTTCATGGCTCCGCGGATCTCCGTATCAGCCATCACCACATTTCCCGTAGAGGAGTCCACGGTCAGCTTGTCAGCCGTCACATTTGTCAGCTTCACTTCACCTGTGGATACGCTGATGCTCAGTTCACCCTTTACATTTATGTCTGCCAGATCCAGATCCCCGGTGGAGGTGTCGATCTTCATGCTGTCCACTTCATAAG
This sequence comes from uncultured Lachnospiraceae bacterium, assembly GCA_902797155.1. GTDB lineage: Bacteria > Bacillota > Clostridia > Lachnospirales > Lachnospiraceae > Eubacterium_Q. The sequence goes on along the minus strand of CADBRW010000101.1, from coordinate 7,352 downwards.
CGGTCTCTTTGCTGAGCTTTCTTGCAGCTCCCTCCGCCTTCTTCTCCGGCAGATAGATCACAATCTTCTTCTTGCTTCCAAATCCGCTGAATACGCCGATGTACTCAAACCACTTCTTCGTACTCTTCTCTTTGATCATGAGTGTGCCGTTCTGAACCGTCACCTCATGCTGGCGTTTCTCCGACTCGGTGCAGACAACCTTCACCTTGCCATCGGCAGCCTTAGCAAAAGAAATATCCGCGGTGCTTGTATCGATCTCGATCGCTGTGACCGTCTCACTTATTTCATGCTCATTTGTTACCGATTTTCCGTCTCCGACCAGTTTGCCGAAATCGAAACCTGAAATGATCAATCCGAGAAATGCGAAGCCCAGGCCACAGATGATCAGCACAAATGCAACGATGCCCCATACTTTCTTTCCCATCTTTATACGGCCTCCCTTCTACGGAAAATTCCTGTTACGGCTCTCAGGATCCCGCGGCTTCCGCGTGCTGTAGCCTTAACAATACCACCTGCGATCATAAACATCAGGATACCGATACCTGCCAGAAGCAGTCCCGCACCCAGATGGAAGAACCCGGCTGCCACCTGTCCGCTGAACACATAGAAGATCAGGGTGAGCACGCCTGCTACGCCGGATGCAACGAAGGCACCTGCGACTGCAAAGAAGGAAATGGTCAGTGCCCAAATGGTTACAAATGCCGCAAAGAGAAGTGCGCCCAACGTGATCACCAACGGGAACCAGATGGGGAAGAGAAGGATCAGCGCAACGACCTTCCCGGCGGACATACCGCCTGAGCTGTTTTTCCTTGGAGCTGCCCCACCATTCAGGTGCTCTGCCATAGCCTCTTCATATGCTTCATGGTATACGGCACTGTGCTTTGCGGAGGAACCCGTATAGCCCATGCTTCCCACATTGTCGCGGGGTGCGCTGTAGTAAGCATCCGTTCCCGCTGTATAGCCACGGCCCGCACCGGTCTGCTGAGCCGCTGTCGATCTGCCGGCTGCAGCCTTATGCTTCGGAGCCTCCGCGATGATCTGCTTTGCAGCCTCTTCCACAGAACCGATATCCGCAACGGCCTCCTCCTCGGACATGCCGGCTTCCACCCGGTCATCGATCATTTCGCTGTAATAATCCAAGGACCGTTCAACATCCTCTTTCGGTACATCAGATAGCCGCTTCCACAGCTCCGCCAGGAATTGCTGCTTCTTCATCCCCTTTTCCCTCCTTCACGATAAACTGATAAATGGAAAGGATCTCATTCCATTCTTCCTTAAACTCCTCTATCCTTTGCGTTCCCTGCTCCGTAATGTGATAATACTTTCGGAGCCGTCCGTTATGTTCTGCCGTCTGTACCGTCAGCAGCTTTGAGGCTTCAAGCCTCCGGAGTATCGGATACAATGTTGATTCCGAAATCTCCACATACGGCTTCATGTCCCGGATGATCTGATATCCATAGGAATCCGCAGTTTTGATCGCTGCCAGTACGCAGACATCCAGAAGTCCACGCTTTAATTGTACATCCAAACCGCTGTCCTCCTCTCTTTCTTTCTGGCTGTTTTTCCTTGTTTTTTCTTTGGTTTTGCCTCTTGTCATGTCGTACTATACATGGCGCAGTATTGCATGTCAAGCAGTATAATCGAATCTTAATTTAACGTTAATCTTCCATTCATTTTCGGCCGTTTTTATGTTATGATAGAGGCGGAGGATGTATTATGCTTAACTATTCCTTTGCGCTGGGAGTCGCGGTTTCATCGCTGCTCATCTGCGTGGTTAATCTCATATATACCTTTATCCAGAGGCGGACGGACAAGCTCCAGAACCGTCTTTTTATCGCGATTCTCTGCATCCTTGCCGTCAACGCCGCCTGTGGCATCGTATCTGCCGTCTTCGGAGGCAATCCTGACCTGCAGGCAGGACGGTCCATTGCTCTGAATCTCAGCCGTTATGCGTACTTCCTGACCCACACGGCACTCTGTCCGCTGTTCTTCTACTACGCATCCAACGTAAGCTTCGTATCCACACGGCTGACCAATAAGAACATCTTTCTTCTTTCTCTGCCGTTTTTCATCACGGAACTCATGGCCATCACCAACCCCTTTACCAACTGGGTATGGTGGCTGGACGAGAACCTGGAGTTCCATCGGGCCTGGGGTGAGATCCTGATCTACCTGGCAGCACTGCTGTATTTCGTTCTTGCTTTTATCGTTGTATTACGTACGTGGAGTTTCATTTCCAGTAAACGGCGAACCTCTCTCATTTTCCTATTCATCATGGTAGCAGCAGGCGTTCTGGTACAGCTGCTGAACAAGGATCTGAAGGTGGAGGTTCTGGCTGAGGCCATCGGCTTTACCGGTGTCATGATGTCCGTGGAAAATGAGGATGACCGTATCGATATGGGCATGGGCTTCTACAACCGTACTGCCCTTTCGCTGGATATCGGCGGATGCCTGACCAACGGACGGAAGCTGAAGCTCCTTATGATCCGGATCCACAACTCCGATCTGGTAAACCGTCTGGTGGGAAACGGAGAGACCAATACCATAGCGGACATTCTGTCCGATTATCTGAAATCCGTGGTACCGCGCTACTACATTTACGCTGCGGAAAAAGACACTTTCGTTATCACTCTGTACAGCAAGTCCTTTGCAGATGCAGAAGCCATAGCCGACAGGATCTCCACCCGGTTCGACAATCCCTGGGATTACGGAGAATACAGCATCCAGCTGAATGCAACCGTTGTTCTGGCGGATATACCCACGCAGATCAAATCAACCGCCGAGCTGGCGTACATGATCGACAGTCCGACCCCTGACAGCGAAGGGCGGCGTGTCCTGAAGGGCGACGATCTTCAGTTCATCATGCGCCGGCATGCCGTAGAGGATGCCATCTCCCGCGGCTTTGCCGAGAACAGCTATGAAGTATACTATCAGCCCACCTTCCACATCGACGGAAAGCTGCACGGTGCGGAGGCGCTGATCCGCATGCATGATAAGGAACTGGGGAATCTGTACCCGGATGAGTTTATCCCGATTGCAGAACAGAGCGGTCTGATCGACGATATCGACGAGTACGTTCTGGAAGAAGTGTGCCGGTTCCTGAAATCCGGCATCCCCGAGAAATACGGGATCGACAATATAAATGTGAATCTGTCCGTACTCCAGTGTATGCGGCCCGGTTTCGTGGAAACCATCACCCGGATCGTGGAGAGCTACGGCGTAAATAAACATCTGATCAATTTTGAGATCACGGAGTCCATCGGTGCCAGCGACTACGGAACCCTGAGCCGGGTGATCCAGAGGCTGAGACAACAGTCTTTCCTCTTCTCCATGGACGACTACGGAACCGGATACTCCAACGTCAGCAATATCTTCTCACTCAATTTTGATGTCATCAAGATTGACAAGAGTCTGCTCTGGGGTGCTGAAAAGAGCGACATGGGAATGGTCATCCTCGAGAATACCATCCGCATGATCCAGCAGATGAAGAAGAAGATTCTCGTGGAGGGCGTGGAGACGGCCGAGCAGATCAAGCTGCTGGAACGTCTGAAGGTGGACTACCTGCAGGGCTTCTACTTCTCGAAGCCGATCCCGAAAGACGCCTTCATCGAGTATATCTCGAAATAGGGGGTTCCGACAAAAAGGGGGACGGTTCTGCACTTTTCATCATTCCTCCCCCAGGCAGCGCCTGCAGGGAGTGTACCCCTTCTCCTTCAGTTCTTCGATGGTTCCTGTGTAGAACTCCTTATTCTTCTCCTTCATGTCCTTCAGGCTGTCGCACGTGGGGAGATGGATCTTACGGCTGCTCGTATTCAAAATGAACTCTTCTTCCTTCGTGGCATCCGCTGTTTCGGGTTCCTCAGTCACACTTCGGTCATCGGAGCCTTCCCGCCGGCTCTCACCGGTCAGATATTCGATGACGATCCCGGGCTGAACATTGTAGCAGTACACGCAGAAGCATATGCCCTTTCCCGCATCCTCCACGGACCAGGCCTCCATCAGCACGCCGGAAGCCACCAGATTCTCTCCTTCAAAGACAGGCGTCACGCGATACAGTACATGATTTCCCGTGGACCGGATATAGTCCACGACCCGGAGCTCGAAGGGAAGCATTCCCTCCTTGTTGAGATACCGGGTACCTGTGATCAGATTCTTCTCATTGGCATTTTCCCCCGCCAGAGAATATGCGATCAGATGACAGCGGTTGTACAGATACCGGTCCTCTATCAGGTCACTGTACTTTACCGTATGCCAGCCCGACGGACGGATCTGTCCGATCTCCCCGCGTTCCTCCTCAGGCATCAGCTCCCTGCTGAGATTTGCATACGCCACACCACAACGCCCAAGAGCATCCAGCTCGCTATATGTCTCAAAACCATCCGTCCTCTTCTTTTCCGCATCTCCGAAGAAGGGCCGGGAGTCGTTTACCTCCGTAAACGGACTGCCAGCATATGAAGGAACCTGAGAAAGCTGAAATCCTTCCCCAGGCCGGTCTTCTGCCACTGTACGCTCTCTCATCTCCGTCTCATCCGACGGCGTCGAACGGCCCCACTCATGTCCGATCGCCAGGAGTCCCAGTGCCGCTATGAAAATGTAAAGAAGAATTCTCGTTCGTTTCCTCATATCATCTCTGGTTCGTCGACCTATTCGCAGCCTGCCGGTTCTCCCTGTCGCAGATCATGTGTTGCAGCGTGATCAGGATGGCGATGACGATCGGCTCTGCGGCCGGCTGGTAAATGTCGACACAATACTTATCATGAACGGAAAACCATTTCTGTCCGATGACCGCAATGATCCTGCCAAGGTGATCGTAAAGTGCAAAGTTGAGCCCCCACACATTTCCGCGGAGCTGCCACCCCAATCCCTCAATGTTTGTGATATCCTTTACCATGTGAAAGATCTCATTCGACAGTTCAAACTGAAGCCCGCCTGCCATGGACACATAATGGCGTTCATGGAAGCTCATGGCCTTCCTCTCGATGTGTGCCACATGCGTCCCCCGGAAATCATAGATATCCGTTTTATCCCGATAGGAGATCACCTTGGACTGCGCCTGGTAGATCACCCGCCCCGCATCATCTGTCACATCAATATGATGCCGGACCGACATCAGCTTCGTAGATGTATAGAGCGAACGATACGGCCGGCCATAGGCTGCCACATTATTCACATTCGGATCCTGACCGTTTTCGTGAAAACGGTGATGTTTTGAAAATGTGCCCATACCTTTTCTCCTGTTCTACAGCTCCTTCAGACACTCCTCCGCCTCTTTAGCAAAGGGTCCATTCATCCCGACCATCTCGCGGCAGAACTCACGGATCAGGTCATCCGTCATTCCCCCGGCCCGTCCCACATCAAAGGTCCGATGGCTGTATGCATCACACTCGGGTACGGGATAATGATAACCTGTGAGCCGACAGAAAGCAAATCGTGCTTCCGCACCGCTTCCGTTCATGGCCTGCTCCCGAAGATATCCGATATCCTCTTCCTCCTCTGTCTTCCCGTAGGCAGTCCAATACTCCGGATCCTCAAGGAACCACCTGTCCGTCTCTCCCCCCAGAAGCTCCAGTGCTTTTTCCACCGCTTTCCCGCTCTGCCTTTGATATACGAAGCTGTTCAGAAATATCCTGTCCTTCTCCGGATCGGCATGTATCACTGCATGAGACGGGAGATTCTCCCAGTCTGAACGGGTGATCTTTCGTCTTCCCATAGTTTCTCCTTTCCGGTTACCATGCACCCTTTAGATCCCGGAGATGAAGTGCCTTTCCTCCCCTTATGATCTCCATCTTCTCATTACATCCTGAAAATGTATCGTCATGCAGATCCGCATACCCCGGACTGACAACCTTCTGCAGTGCCGTACAGAAGCCAAATGCATATGCTCCGATGGACTTCAGAGCCTCCGGAAAGCAAACCTCCTTCAATGATGCGCAATAAGCAAATGCATACTCTCCGATCTCCTTCAATGTATCCGGCAGCTGCACCTTTGCCAGTGCCGTATCATCCTGAAAAGCGAATCCGGAAATCCTTTCAGTTCCCGACTCTATCGTAACCGTCTCCAATCCGACGCATCCCCTGAGCATATCCACCGGGATCTCACGAATCCCTCCCGGAATCGTAATTTCCCGCAGTGCTCTGCATTCAATGAATGCCCCCTCCCCGATCCGCGTAAGCGTTTCAGGCAGAAGGACGCTTTCCAGTTCAGAGCAGTTGAAAAATCCATAATCACCGATGGACTGCAGTCCCTCCGGAAGATTTACCTTCTTTAATCCAGTACAGCCGGAGAACGCGCCTTCCCCGATCCTTTCCAGAGTGGATGGCAGAACCACCTCCTGCAGCTCCCTGTGATCCAGAAAAACCCCATCCCCAAGCTCCGTCACACCCATCGGAACCACACATCCGATGTCCGTACCGGAATAGGACTTCAGTACGCCGTCTTCGATCTCAAAGCAGTCATACATGGTATTGTACCTCCACATCTGCTGACGGAAGGAACTGAGGTTTCCTCCTTCTCCACCCATTTCAACGCTCTTCGATTCCCGCATCTCAGATACGGACACATTCGAAGCGACGGTTATGTCATCACCGCTCTTCAGATAGCCTCCCTCACGCAGGACTGTATAGAACCGTTCCATGGCATCCTCACACTGATTCCCGTCCGGTGCTTCCACCAACACACGGAGAAAGGGCTCGGCGCTGGGCCATCGGATCATAAAACGGCCCGACGGCGCCAGCTCCTCTCCCAACTCTGACACGATCCGGCGGATCCTCGGATCATCCTTTGCAGACGGTATATCCTTGATCATCACATTTCTGATCATTTGCTTATATCCCGATTTTTCATCCATCCTGCGAACCTCCTTCCCCCGGTTTCTGTACTGCCACATTTTACATCAGTAGCAGTCCGGTGCATCTGTTCCGTCATACCAGGAGTACTCACACAGATGCACCGTATCCATCTGCTCCTCCGTAAAGTCCGGGAACAGCTCCCGAAAGACCGGAAGGTACTTCTCTGTCTCCTCCGCCGTCAGCGGACGGGCATGATTTCCAAAGCCTTCCTCACCTCCGGAGAGTTCCCTGTCCATGAGGATGTAATCCAGATAGCATTCCCTTTCAAAGGAACAGAGAGCAGGAGCAAAATGTCCCGGTTCCCAGCAAAGCGTGTCCCGGTGTTCGTTCTCGAACTGCCGGAATTCGTCCTCAGAGTAAATTCCTATGGTACTTGCAGGCATCCGCAGTACTCTTTGTTCAACCCGGCATGACATTTCACACACCTCCTCTCCGGCGGGGATCCCGCAGTCTTCCATTCAGATCAATGAGTCATCATAAAATCGATATACTCAAACTCATCC
>CADBRW010000100.1 GCA_902797155.1 uncultured Lachnospiraceae bacterium | reverse complement strand
GTGTCCTTCGTTGTGTCCTTCGTTGTGTCCTTCGTTGTGTCCTTCGTTGTGTCCTTCGTTGTGTCCTTCGTTGTGTCCTTCGTTGTGTCAGTCGTAGTATCGAAAGAGCAAAATCGGGGACGGTTCCGGACTGTCCAGAACCGTCCCCGATTTGTCACATCACCCCAGCGCCACATCCAGGGCCATCATCAGGCTGAAGCCTGTGGCGAAGGCGACCACGCCTACGTTGGAATGCTTTCCTGCAGACATCCCCGGGATCAGCTCCTCCACTACCACGTACAGCATCGCGCCTGCCGCAAAGGACAGGAGGTACGGCATGGCCGGCACCACAAGTCCTGCGATCAGCACCGTGAGTCCGCCGAACAGGGGCTCCACCGCTCCGGACAGCACCCCCAGCCAGAAGGACTTCGGCTTGCTCTTTCCTTCCGCGTAGAGGGGCATGGAAATGATGGCTCCCTCCGGGAAGTTCTGGATGGCGATTCCCAGGGCCAGCGCCAGGGCGCCCCCTGTGGTGATGGTTCCCGTTCCGTTCTGCAGTCCCGCGTAGACCACGCCCACGGCCATGCCCTCCGGGATATTGTGCAGCGTTACTGCCAGCACCAGCATGGCGGTCCTGGTGAGGTGACTCTTAGGTCCCTCCACCTGATTGATGCTCCTATGCAAATGTGGGATGACATGATCCAGCAGTAACAGGAACAGGATTCCCAGCCAAAATCCGATGAAGGCCGGAAGAAAGGCCAGACGTCCCTTATCCTCGGACTGCTCGATGGCCGGCACGATGAGACTCCAGATGGAGGCCGCCACCATGACGCCGGCGGCAAAGCCCGTAAGTGCTCTCTCGACTCCGGTCTTCAGCTGATCCCTGAGGAAGAAGACACAGGCCGCTCCTGCTGCAGTTCCAATAAATGGAATCAGTAATCCCAAGATCGTTTCTTTCATATCGATTCCTTCTTTCGTGGGTTAGCAACCGCTAACCATTGGTTTGAAATTTACCCCGCCGTGAAGCGGGGTAAAGTAGACTGTCCAGAACCGTCCCCGATTTTGCAGTTTACTGGGTTTCTTCGCCGCCACCCATCTCGTTACCGGTCTGCTCGGCTTCGCCGCCTGCCTGGCCTTCAGCTGCGCCTGCGTCACCGCCTTCTGCAGCAGCCTCGGTAGCAGCCTCGCCGCCCTCAGCAGCGCCTGTGGACGCTTCGCTTGCAGCCTCAGATGAGCCTGAGTTATCTGCCGGTGTGCTGCCGTCCATGTAGCTCTTCAGGCTGTCAAACTCGGCTTTCAGAGCATCAATATTTGCAGAGACTTCATTCTTTGCGTAAATGATCATGCCTACGACTCCGCCGGAAGCAAGCCTGTCAATACTCTTCTCAAGGATTGGAAAGTTCTTATCAGCACCATACTTCGCCATTTCCTTCTTGAGCTTGTCCGTTGCCGCATTCAGTCCTGCCATGAGCAGTGCTGCGATCAGGATTCCGATACCTCCGCATACGAAGCCTGCAACTCTCCGTCTGCTACCCTCAGCCTTCATCTTCCTGTTCTTCAGAATGTTGAACACGATCGCCAGCGTTCCACATACTGTCGGGATTGTAAAGCCGATCCATCCGAAAAGAAAGGGAAGTAACAATCCGAGGATAATCGCCAAAATTCCAAATAAAAGCATCATGTTTCTGTTCTCCTTTACCTAAATGATAATTTTTATATCACGGAGAATTCTACCACGATTTTTCAGATTTGGAACAGTCACTTATGCCATATCATTGCCGTTTGTGCCAAGCAAGGGGTCAGACCCCATTACAAAACTGTTACGTACGCGCGCGTATGTAACAATTTTGTAATGGGGTCTGACCCCGTAAAGGCGCCGCTACCAGTTCTTCACGCGCTCCTCCAGATCCTCGATGGGAAGTGGCTTCGCATAGTAGTAGCCCTGGAAGCTTTCCACACGGTATTTCTGAAGGATCTCCTTCATGCCGGCGGTCTCGATACCTTCGATGCAGACCTTGGCGCCGAAGGTGGACGCTACATTTACAAAGTTCTCTACCAGCGCCTTCTCCTTCTCGTCCTCTTCGATGCGGAGCACGAAGCTGCGGTCGATCTTGATGGTATCGAAGGGCAGGTTCTTCACCAGTCCGATGGATGAGAAGCCGGTACCGAAGTCGTCCAGCGCAATCTTCACGCCATAGCTCCGGAGTGCCGCGATCATATCCTTCAGGATGCCCATATCCAGCAGGCGGCAGCGCTCGGTGATCTCCAGACAGAGATGATCCGGCGGGAAGTCCGCTTCCTTCAGGGTCCGAAGGACCATATCCACGAAACCGCCCTTCTCTAACTGGGTGTAGGACAGATTCACATTTACCACGAAATCCGGAACGATCTGCATGATGCGCTTTGCGTCCCGGAGAGCCGTTGCCAGGATCCATTTGCCCAGCTCGGGGAACAGCGGATCCTTCTCCAGAAGCGGGATGAAATGATCCGGCGGGACTACTCCGTAGCGCTCGCTCCTCCAACGGATCAGCGCCTCGGCACCGATCAACTGCTCGGTCTTGGAATCCACCACCGGCTGATACACCAGGAAGAAGCCCTCGTAATCCTTCATGATGGAACCGCGGATGTACTGCAAACGCTCGATCCGCTGGGAATTCTCGTTGTTCAGCTCGTTCAGGAAGTCCACCATGTCGCCCTGCTTATGCAGCTTGCTCTCACTATAAACGAAGTTTAGACACGCGTAGACCGTCTGCGAATCCACATCAAAATTCCTTACGGAGATGTGGCCCGCGTTGAGATCCAGGATGATATTCCTGCCATCCACATTGAAGTCCGTGCGGCAGTATCTCCGAAGCGCCTCGTACCTCTCACGGATATCCTCTCCCTTAAAGTTATTACTGAGCACTACGAATTTCGTTCCGTCCATGCGGAAGACCTGACCGGTATTCCCAACATATTCATAGAGATAGCGGGCAAATTTCTGAAGGATCTTGTTACCGAAATGATAGCCGTAAACCTCGTTGAACTCCGAGAAACGTCCGATACCCACCATCGTGATCTCCATTTCCTGCTGCCGGCTCATATTGCTCTGAACGACTTCCAGGAAACCGTACTGGTTGGAAAGACCGGTGAGGGTGTCGATATTATCCTGGACGGACTGATTACGGATGGAGCCCGCGAAATATTCCGGAACACCGTTTGAATCGATGAGCACCGTTCCGCGACAGGTACAGATGACATACTCTCCGTCTGTTCTCTGCGCACGATACTGCATATCATGTCCGCCGGCCTTGCCACGGAAGAGCTTGTCGATCTCTGTATGATAGACTTCGATGTCATCCGGATGGATCTTCTGCCCCCAGATATCCCCGGCCGCATACATATACTCAGCTGGCAGACCGAAGGTACTTACCGCATTCTTCGACCAGCGTGACACATCATAGCGCATGTCGCAGAGATAGACATAGGTGCCCTCCGCAACGATACAAAACGCCTCAAAGAGTCGGTCCAGACGGTATCTGCGCTCCTCCGGAAAGGACTGCAGCTTCTCGTCGGCATCAAGCTCCTCCGGCAAATGTTCCGCCGCTTCATCCTCCCCTTCATTTGCTTCACGAAGACGGTTCTTCTTCTCGTACATGATCTTGTCGGCACGCTCGAAGACATCCCGGGTACGGATATCCTTCTCCGAATCATAATCCGACATACCGAAGGCTATGGTCACAAGTCCCTTGTTCCGGTTCTCCTGCATTTTCATGGTGAACTCAGACGCCAGGCTGAGACGGCTAGCGAAATCATTTCCCTTCAGGATCACAACGAACTCGTCTCCGCCTATCCGGAAGACCGGACTGTGCTTATAAGTATTACAAATGATGGAGCAGGCATCACGGATGAAATCATCGCCCGCACTGTGACCCCTGTTGTCATTTACCTGTTTCAGACCATTAATATCACAGACTACCAGGGCAAAGGGATCGATTTCTTCCTTCTGGATCTTCTCGTCCATTTCCATCTCCATGGTGGTGTATGCGTGCAGATTACGGACTCCGGTGAGGGCGTCCTTATTCGCCATATCCATGGCGGCACCGATGGCATGCTCGAATTCCAGCTCCCTGCGCTTGGCCGCATCGATATTTGCCACGGCCACGATGATATGGTCCGAATCTTCCTTGGGACGAACCGCGAAAAGCGTCACATACTGCGGGCGGTCGTCCAGGATCAGACGATAGCTGATCAGGTATTTTCCGGATTCGGAAAGTGCCTTCAACAGATAGTCCTTATCAATGACCGTGCTCATCATCGGCAGATCCTCGGGATAGATATCCCGCTTCATATTTGCCTGGGATTCCGCGAAGAAATCGTGGCCTTTGCTGCCCACATCAAGCTTGGAATACTTCTCACTGGCACTGTACTCGACGTATTCATTCGTCCGAAGGTCCACGTGGTAAATGACCTCATACCGGGAAGCCAGTGCCATGGCGATCTCATTAAAGGTCTTCTTCTCCGCGATCAGCGACTGCTCTCTTCGGATCTGGGCATCGATATTCATAACGCCCATAACGATATGATTCATATCGTTCTTCGGGCGCACCACATGCATGGTCACATATTTAATCGTCTCACCCAGGACCTGCCTGTAGGACAGGGTGACAGAGCCGCTGGTCTCCAGATTCCGGAGCAGCGTGTTCTTCTCTATGGCTGCAAGCACACGCCTGACATCGTCGGCATGGATGTATCTTCGGACATCCTTATCAGCATCAACGAAGAAATCCTCTCCGTTCTTGGTGGTCCCCAGCCTGGAATACTCCTTGCTGGCGCTGTACTGAATATAGGCGTTGTTCTCAACATTTATGTAATAAATAACCTCATAACGGCTGGCCAGGGCCCCGGCGATATGGCGGTAGGTGTTGATCTTCATCTCCGCCGTATGCTCGCGCTGCCACTGTGCCTCCACGTTCTGTACGCCGATGATCACGGTCTTGCCAAAGCCCCTGATAGTCTTCAGGAAATAATGCTGTATCTTTCCATCCACCATCAGCCGGTAATTCAACGCAAAGGATTTTCCCGCTCCCAGGATGCTGATCACATCCTCCTTCTTGAAGGAATTGATAAAGAACTCCTGATCCTCGGGATGGATCACCTCACGGCTCTCACTTACAAGGTCCGCAAAGAAATCCGTGCCGGAATTGTACGGCTCCAGTTCCCTCTCCTCACCCCTTGTGTGATACTCCACGTAATTGTCGGTCACGGCGTCAATGACAAAAAGACTGTCGTAATCGCCTGCAAGCGCTGCGGCGATCTCACCGAAGGTACTGGGTGCTTTTGTTTTGTCTGAATCTCTTCCCATAGTGTGTCCTCATTTAAATCGTGCCAAATTGTCAGACTACTCCCATTTTATTGTACCACACTTCAAATAAAAGAGGTACCAAAAAAAGTGCACAAAGAAAACCCCTGCAGTTTCCTGCAGGGGATTTCCCCAAAAAGAGGCAATCGTTAAAGTGTTCGTTGCTCTTATTGTTTAATTAAGGGTTGGTGCAATATCCAAATGCGTTGAAGTTGTAGTCCTTACCATTGATGGTAACGGTCTCACCCTTCGCAAACCATCCGGATCCGTCCTTAAAGTACCAACCATGGGCATCCTTCTTCCAGGTACCCTTATACTTGTAGGTCCATGCACCGCTCTTGCCGATCCAGTAGCCCTGTACCCACTCGTTCTCAGCCATGATCCCGTCAGCGTCGAAGTAATACCACTTGCCGTCGATCTTCGCCCACTGCTTCTTCAGCTTCTTGCCGTTGGTATCAACGTAGTTCCAGCTCCACTTGGACTTCACCCACTTGAAGGTTGCCGCATTTGTCAGGCTTCCGTTCTTGGCGATCTTCTTGCCCTTGCGATACTCGTTGGATGCCATGTAGCCCTTGGCATCGAAGTAATAGGTCTTGCCGTCGATCTTCTTCCATGTGTTCTTCAGATAGGACTTCTTGCCTGTGCTGTACCACCAGCCGGTCTTGTCCTTCTTCCAGGAGCCCACCTTCTTAGCGGACTTTGCGCCTGTGGTCTTGTCCAGATAGTAGCCGTCGCGATAAGCGTCCTTCTCTACATTTCCGTTCTGATCGTAGTAAACGGTCTTGCCGTCTGCGGTTCCCCACTGATTCTTCGGAGTTGCTGCCGGCTTCGGAGTATCCTTCTTGCCGTCATCCTTCTTGTCATCCTTCTTGGTTGCTTCTGCGTAAGCCTTCTTAGCGTCTGCGAGCTTCTTTGACAGAGTATCACCGACTACCTTCTTCTGATCAGCTGTCAGTGCATTGTAAGCTGCCTCTGCCTTATCGATCGCTGCCTTGGAAGCCTCAGATCCATCAACCTTAGCAGGAATCTGATTGATCTTCTCAGCCACATCAGAAGCCTTTTCAAATGTGTCTCTTGCATCTTCCAGTGCCTGTACTGCTTCTTCGGATACGAAGCCCTTCTGATAAGCATTGAGCTTCTTCATTGCCTTCTCGGCTGTAGTGATCTTGATCTCGCATGCCTCGTCGAGACTTAATTCACCGATCTCGTCGATCAGGGATTCAACATCATCAGCCTTCTCAAGTGCTGTGAACTTTCTCTGAGAATCAAACAGCTTGTCGTATACTTCATCTGCAACCAGATCCTGCTGATCAAGTGTCAGTGAATTGAATGCCTTGCTTGCGCTTTCGATGGCGTCCTTGCTTGCCTGATCCAGTTCGATGGCATCCGGATCCAGTGCGCTGAGCTCTGCTACAACCGGTTCGATGGCTGCCAGATCGTCTGCTTCCTTCTGTGCCTTTTCATCCGGAGTAAGAGCCTCGCCAACTTCCTTCAGTACGATATTGTCAACATATACATCATGCTTGTCTGCGGGTGCATCGCCGATATTACCCATAGCGATCTTAAATCTGGTTGCTGTATCGGTGTTATAGCTCATGGTGAATTCCTTCTTCACCGTCTGCCACTCTGTTGTGATATCGATGGCAGCATCGCTGTCTGTGTAGCTTGTCCATCCTGCATTTGCCGGGTCTGTCAGATTTCCGTTGCACTCAAGGCCATACTTAACCTGTCTTGCTACGGATGACTTGATATCAAAGGAGAGCTCGTAGTTCTTGCCCTTCTCCAGTGTGATACCGTCCTGGATCAGCTGGATGTACCAATCCTGCTCACCTACATTGTCAATGGACATTACAAATGTGTTATCGTTGCCTTCTTCCATGCTGTCTACTACTGTAGTAGCGGATGCCGGCTTATTTACATAGATCTCATAACCGGAGGTTCCGGAATCAAAGAATCCGTTCTTCAGCATTGCAGATTCAACCAGGAGGATGTTGTCCAGATAATAGGTACCGGGCTTAGTAAACTCGATCACTACATCGGATTCGGATCTGTCCAGATCTCTTCTCTGCTTGAAGGTTGTTGAATAATTTGCGCGGTCGGTTGTGATCTCAGGTGTAAATGCAACGCCTGCGGTTGTTACGGTGATGGCATCGGCGCTTCCACCATTTTCCATGTATGCGTCGAAGCTGATGTCGTAGGTTCCCTTTACAAGCGGAGCAAGCTCACTCTGAGAGATCCTTACAGGATTCAGCTCGCTGGTTCCCTCGGGAACCTCAACCTTTACACAAAGCTCACGAACCTTGTTCTTGTTACCCTCTTCCAGTTTGTTTGTAACCGTTACATTTGCTGCATCATCTTCATCTACATCCCAGTAACCAAGTCGCTTGTCGCCCTGGTCGAAGGAACCGTTGTAAATATAGTTGCCGTCTGCTCTGACTGTCTTCTCGACACCATCTACGGCATTCTCTGTGGATACTGCTACCAGCTTCACATTTGAGATATGAACCGCCGCCTTGGAGCCCTGATTGCCAAGTGCAAACTCAAGCGATCCATTTGCATCCGTCTTCTCTTCCATTGTGAACTTGTAGGAATAGCTCTTCTTTGTTGTTGTAAGAGAAACTGTCTCATCGCCGAAGTAACGTGTCCATCCGTTGTCCGGACCCTCGATATCCACGATGATATCTCTTGCTTCATCAGCGTATGCATCAAAGGTAAGTTCATACTCCCAACCCTGATACATCGGAACGCCTGTCTGCTTCAGCTGGATGCTGTAATCCTGTGCACCCACAACCGAAGGAGTGATGGTGATCTCATTGTTCTTAATTGTGCTTGTTGAATCTTTAGCGTCAGATTCCAGATGAAGCTCAAAGTTATCATCCTTGGAATTCATCGGCTTAAGTGCCTTGGCAAAATCGCCGTTTACTACATAGTTGCCCTTGGAGTCCGGCTGTCTGTAGGTAACTTCATGAACCGGTGCCTCAACTGTTTCTTCCATTGCCTCATAGACTTCCTGATCCTTCTGGTATACGCGGACGTAGTCAACGTACATGTTCTGATCATCGTAGCCTGCAAGAATATTGTTTACCACTTCTTCATCCGGATAACCAACCCAGCTTCCGCCTACCGCAAGATTCAGGATCACATAGAAATTCTGATCGAAGGGTGCGGGATAGGACAGCGTGCTTTCGTCATCCTTACCTGTGTACCAGTCATCTGTTGAATAAACTTCTTCACCGTCAACATACCATGTCAGCTGACCGGGCTCCCAGTCAAGTGTGAAGGTATGCCACTCTGATGTGTAATCACCGGATTCAAGCACGTTTGTGCCCTGATTCTCTCTGTGTCCGGAACCGGAATCATAACCATAATGGATGGTATGGAAGGACTCTGTGATATCCTGGCCCTTAACCTCCATGATATCGATCTCACCACACTGCGGCCACTGTCCGTAGTTGGTCTCGTCGGTTGCCATCAGCCAGAATGCGGGAAGATATCCCATACCTGTCGGAACCTTGATCCTGGACTCAAAACGTCCGTATGTGAAATCATGCTTGTTCTGTGTATTGATACGACCGGAGGTGTAGTTGTAATCCTTGAGGTTGAACTCCTTCTCGCCTTCTTCACCGCCTTCGCTCTCAGCTGCTGTGAGGTCAACCAGAGAAATGTAAGAAAGCTCAACATTTGCAGCACCGCGTCCAGCCTCTGTTGCATCAAATGCACCGAAGTTCAGCTGAAGAGCAACCTTGCCCTCGTCTGCATCGCCCATGGTAAACTCAAGCTCATATGTTGCTTCTGTAGTAGTTGCCGTAAATACCTTGTCGCCAAAGGATCCATATGTTGCAGTATTGCTGACATTGATCTGCATCGTTCTGTCAACATCGGACTT
>CADBRW010000099.1 GCA_902797155.1 uncultured Lachnospiraceae bacterium | reverse complement strand
TTTCAGAAAAAAATCAAGTCCTATTTTCCTTATGATCGAAGAAAGAGAAAGGAACAGCTCACGCATTTCCGTCACTGTTCCTTCTGTTTGTTATATGCTCAAGATATGTAGGCAGATCCGGCCGATATCAGCCCGCATCAACCTGTCCGTCTTTACTCTTCAGGAATTTCTCCTGCTTACTGATCAGCTTGCCTTCCGGCTTATGCTGTGACTCAGATTCCTTACCACGTCGGAATCCGGACAGCCAGGTTCGGTAGTCGGCAAGCAGGCCCTCATAAAAATGTTCCAGCTTGTCTGAGGTACGGTAATCCTCCGGTGTCACAAGACCCGGTTTCTTGCTGAACAGATCGATCCCGCTGACCTGCAGGACCTTCTCGACAAACTGCGTACAGAAGAAGGCATACTTACGGTCAAATGCCAGATGAAACTTCACCGCAAGGACCCCGAGGTAATTATAGCCATACATTCTCCGCCTTGCCTTAAAGCCCTCCACATAGTCATGGGCCTTCTGGTAGACCTCCTTTGTAACCGGAAGCCTGAGCACCAGGCATTCCGTGGACTTCTTCCTTCCGAACACGCCTTTGGTGATATCCTCATCGATCAGCCCGCAGTAGAAGGGATAATGCACCTTCTTTCTTGCAAAGCTGTACATTTCCGAAAGATTCTCGTCAAATGCAATGGATGCATGGGCATAGGGCATGGGATTGAGCACCCGGATGATCTTCGAGGGAATGGTATGTGTCCTGGATAGCAGGATATACAGTTCCTTCCTGTCATCCCCCCGGGGACTCATGGGAAGGATGTTGCCTGATGGAGTTTTTTCTTTTTTCCTGTGTTTCATAGTACCTGTTATATCCTTCTTCCGAAAGTGTCGCATTTCAGTATACACTACTTTCCGGGCTTATATGAGCTCTTTAATCCGACGATACGGTTAAGAACCAGCTTTTCCTCTGTGGTATCCTTAGGATCCACCGAGAAGTACCCGTTTCGTATGAACTGGAATCTGTCATACGGCTTTGCGTCTGCCACGCAGGCTTCCAGCTTTGCATTCGGACGAAGGACCAGGGAATTGGGATTGAAGTTCAGGGTTCCGTCTTCATTCAGCTTTCCCTTCTCTTCATCGATCAGGTTCTCATACAGGCGTACCTCTGCAGTAACGGCGTCCGCAGCATTTACCCAGTGAATGGTTCCCTTCACCTTCCGCGCGCCTTCCTTCTCCTCATATCCGGAGCCGGATCTGGTCTCGGGATCGTAAGTGCCGTGAACCACGGTCACATTTCCGTCCGCATCCTTCTCGCAGCCGGTGCAGCGTACGAAATAAGCGCCCTTGAGACGTACCTCATTTCCGGGGAAGAGACGGAAATATTTCTTCGGAGGTTCCTCCATGAAATCATCTCTTTCCACATAAAGCTCGCGGGAGAAGGTCACCTTCCTGCTTCCTGCATTCTCGCCGTCCGGATTGTTCTCGATCTCAAACTCTTCGGTCTGTCCCTCCGGATAATTGTCGATCACCAGCTTAACGGGATCCAGCACACCCATCAGACGCGGTGCCTTCGGCTTCAGATCCTCACGGATGCAGTATTCCAGCATGGGATACTCCACAGAGCTCTGGGACTTGGAGATGCCCACCAGCTTCATGAAATTCTTCAGTGATTCCGGTGTGAAGCCGCGACGGCGCAGGGCCGCCAGTGTAACCAGACGGGGATCGTCCCATCCGTCTACCACACCGTCCTCAACCAGCTTCTTGATATAACGCTTTCCTGTTACCACATCGGTCAGGTAAAGCTTTGCGAATTCGATCTGCTTCGGAGGATGCGGATATTCCAGCTCCTCCACCACCCAGTTGTACAGCGGACGATGGTCCTCAAACTCCAATGTACAGAGGGAATGTGTAACGCCCTCGATGGCATCCTCAATGGGATGTGCAAAATCATACATGGGGTAGATGCACCAGGTGTCACCCGTATTGTGATGTGTCATCCGCGCGATCCGGTAAATGATGGGATCCCGCATATTGATATTCGGAGACGCCATATCGATCTTTGCACGAAGCACCTTGGAACCGTCCGGATATTCACCGTTCTTCATTGCCTCGAAAAGCTGCAGATTTTCTTCCACGGAGCGGTCCCTGTAAGGACTGTTCTTGCCCGGCTCGGTGAGGGTCCCTCTGTATTCACGGATCTCATCCGCAGTCAGCTCGCAGACATAGGCCTTGCCCTTCTTTATCAGCTTCACGGCCGCCTCGTACATCTGCTCAAAGTAATTGGATGCGTAGAGGATCTCTCCCCGAAAATCGGCCCCCAGCCATTTCACATCCTCCACGATGGAGTTCACGAATTCCTCCTTCTCCTTTGTGGGGTTTGTGTCATCGAACCGGAGATTGAACTGTCCTCCGTACTCCTCTGCCATCCCGTAATTGAGGAGGATGGACTTGGCATGTCCGATATGCAGATAGCCGTTGGGCTCCGGCGGAAAACGGGTGATGATCTTCTCATAGCTTCCTTCCGCCAGATCCTTATCTATGATCTGTTCTATAAAATGCTTCGATGTCACTTCTTCTGGCATGGTCTCTTACGCCTCCTGCTTCATGCTCCTTTATTCCGCGTCCTCCTCATCCTCCTCTTCGGCGGGGAGTGCAACGCGCTGTCGTTCTTCCGATTTTACATGACTCTCTTCGGTTTTGTCAACCTGTTCGGGATTCACCACATCAAATGCGGAATCGATTCCGTAAGGTCTCGTCTTCAAGGCATCCTCCAGAGTCGTCTTCTCCGGATCTTCCGCCGGAGGAACGTGAACGGACTGGTTGTTGTCCTCCGCTGCCTCAAGGATGATCTCGATGGTCTCACCCGTCACCTCTGATTTTCCGGCTGCAGTTCCGTCCGGAGCGCTGTCTTCCTTCCGGTCTTCCGTTCCGTCTCCGGATCCTTCCGTCATTTCCCCGGATTCTTCATCTTCCTCGTCCGACGGGTCCTCTCCGTATTCCTCACCGTTTCTTACGATACGGCGGATCGGGGATTCCTCCTCGGCATCCTCCTCCTGCGGGATTCCCTGAAGCTTGGCATTCTTTACCATCAGAATGATGGCCAGAACCGCCATCACCAGGAAAAGACCTACAGCACCAATCAGCATCTTGATCAGATTATCACGGGTAAAGATACCCTCATCGTCCTTGGTCTTACGTTCCGTAGGTTCAGGCAGAGCTTCCGTTACCTTCTCCGTGGTCTTCTCCGTGGACGCCTCTTCCACCTTCTCCTGTTTCAGCTGTACGTAACGGAAGAAGGATCCTTCAATGGTATCATAATAGTAGAAACCTTCCACTCCCTGCAGACTGACGCAGTAGACCAGCACCACATCCTTCAGGTCCTCCGAGCGATATACCGGAACCTCACCATGACCGAAATCATAGGTACCTTCCGTGAAGCCTTCCGGAGGCTGAACATTTGACGGCTTATCCAAAAGGATGTAGCGGGACGCGGAAGCCGAATACTCCACGTAGGGGATCAGCTCTCCTGTAGAGGTCTTCAGCTGATACCAGCTGATATTTCCATCCTGATCGGCACGGGCCACGATCTTTATCACCTTGTTCGGGGATTCATAGGCAGGGATCTCACGGTTCTTATACTCTGCCGTTGTCTCCGTATAGCCCAGGGGAACCTCCTCCGGATTCTCCACCTTCACGATGCCGTCCGGAAGCTCCCCCGGTTCCTCCGTATCCGCTTCTTCCGTGGTGGCATCATCGGAAGCCTTCTCTGTTGTCCCGTCGGAAGCCTTTTCCGTCGTGACCTTCGTCTCGGTGGTTCCGCCCTGTCCGGGCAGCACCTCGATGGTAACACCCGCATGGGCGATGGTCATTGTATTTCCATCCGCATCGGTGGCAGAGCCCCCGTTGGTAGAGACTCTGGCCGAGCCTTCTGCCTTGGCCTTAAAGCTGGCAGACAGGGAACCCGCCCCCGTAAAGGAGGCTTTCAGCGTTCCGTTTCCACCGGTCATCTGTCCGCCACTGTATTCCAGGATACCGGCAGGATATGAAAGATTCAGACTCACGGAAGAAAAATCATCTCCGGACACATGGACCGTTACGGTAACGTTCTCCCCCTTTTTCACCTCCATGGAAGACAGGGAGATAAATACATTCACTCCCTCCGCTTCCGCACGCCGATTTGAGCACCAGACACCCAATCCGAGAAGCAATACCAGTCCCAAAAGCAACGCTGTGATCCGATTCCGTTGTTTCATAGTCAAACCGTCCTCTCCGCCATGATTCTATATAAAACCTCAAAATATATGGGGTTAACGCCTTCACATGGGCATATCTGGTAGAATTATATCATAATCCCCCTTCGAATACAAAAGAATTTTGGTATTGACAAACGCGGCCAGATTTATTATGATAGCAAATGTGATTTTTGCCGCCATAGCTCAGTAGGTAGAGCGCAGCATTGGTAGTGCTGAGGTCGCCGGTTCGAC
>CADBRW010000098.1 GCA_902797155.1 uncultured Lachnospiraceae bacterium | reverse complement strand
CTCCCGCCGACCGCCATCCGGCCGCTTCGCGTCCGTCGCGCCTTCGGCGCTTCTGATGGCGGCGGACGTTCGCAGACTCTGCTTCGCAGAGTTTCGACATAAGAAAAAAGCACCTGTTTCATGCAAGCATGACAGGTGCTTTTTTCTTATGTCTACGGCGAATAACTATAGCTCTTCGGCCAGATCCAGGATCAGTCTCTCGCTCTTCTCCCAGCCGAGGCAGGGATCGGTGATGGATTTTCCATACACGCCCTCTCCGATCTTCTGGGCGCCGTCTTCGATATAGCTCTCGATCATAAGACCCTTAACCAGCTTCTTAATATCTGCGGAAGCTCTGCGACTGTGCAGGACGTCCTTTGCGATACGGATCTGCTCCAGATATTTCTTTCCTGAGTTGGCATGGTTAGTATCCACGATGCAGGCCGGATTTACAAGCTCCGACTTCTCTGCATATGCATCCAACAGAAGGCGAAGATCCTCGTAATGATAGTTCGGATGGCTGCGTCCGAACTTATCCACGGAGCCTCGCATGATGGCGTGAGCCAGCGGATTGCCCGGCGTCTCAACCGCCCAGCCACGATACAGGAATTTCTGGGTGCTCTGGGCAGCGATGATGGAGTTCATCATAACGGACATATCGCCACCTGTGGGGTTCTTCATACCAACCGGGATTCCGATGCCACTGGCTACCAGACGATGCTGCTGATCCTCTACGGAACGGGCTCCGATGGCCACGTAGGACAGAAGGTCCGAAAGATACCGGTGATTCTCGGGATACAGCATCTCCTCCGCGCAGGTAAAGCCTGTCTCGCGTACCACGCGCGCATGCATCTCACGGATGGCAATGATGCCGGCCAGCAGATCTTCCTTTCCCTCCGGATTCGGCTGATGCAGCATTCCCTTATAGCCGATACCCGTGGTACGGGGCTTGTTCGTATATACTCGGGGAATGATGAAGATCTTGTCCTGCACCTTCTCAGCCACCTTTGCAAGTCGATTCATATAATCCAGGACCGCTTCCTCATTGTCTGCAGAGCAAGGACCGATGATCAGCAGGAACTTGTCGCTCTCGCCGGTGAAGATCTTCCGGATCTCCTCATCTCTCTTCTCCTTTGCCGCTGCGATCTCAGGGGTGATGGGGAATTCCTCCTTCAGCTCCTGAGGAGTCGGTAATTTACGGATAAATTTCATGTCCATTGTTTCATTCCTCGTTCTTTCTAAAAGTGTTACTTTCATCGTATGATGGCGAATGCCATGTCCGCGAAGTAGAACAGCACCATGAAGATTCCCTCTCCACGGGTGATCTTTCGGTTGTTCAGGCAGAAATACAGCACCACCAGACTGACTACCAGAAGATAGCTGATATCACAGATGCTGGCCAGATTCACGCCGATAGGGTGGATCGTAGAAGATACGCCAAGGATCAGCAGGATGTTGAAAATGTTGGACCCGATGACATTTCCCACTGCCATTCCGGTCTGCCCTTTTCTCGCTGCCACGATGGAGGTTACCAGCTCCGGAAGGCTTGTACCCAGCGCAACGATGGTAAGGCCTACCAGGGTCTCCGTCATGCCGGCTGCCAGCGCGATATTCTTCGCACCGTAGACAACCGCCTCACCGCCGCCTACGATACAGCCGATACCCACAAGGATGAGAACCACACATTTCCATGTAGGCATGGGATTCTCTTCCGGTTCCTCCTCTGTCTTGTTCTTCTTGGCTGCCCTGACCAGGAAGAAGATATAAGCGGCAAAGATCAGAAGTGCCAGGATACCGAAGATCCGGCTCACCTCGCCGACCTGCGCCCGCATGGCCTCCGAGAAGGTATCACCCTCCACCAGGGTTCCGACGATCAGACCGGGAAGACCGATGAAGCCGAGGAGCAGGACCGTGATCCCCAGGTTTACGGGATAATCCCTTTTCACAATGGGCTCATCCACGGGGACCGGATGTATGATGGCGCAGATGCCGAGAACCATCAGCAGATTGAACAGGTTGGAGCCTGCCACATTACTGATGGCGATCTCGTTTGAACCGCCAATGGCCGCTGCCGTACTAACCGCCAGCTCCGGCGCCGAGGTCCCCATCGCCACGATGGTGAGACCTATGATCACGCCCGGAACACGGAACTTCCGTGCCACGGCGGCGCTGCCGTCCACAAACCAGTCTGCTCCCTTGATCAGCGCTACAAAGCCAACCAGAAGGATCAGTATATCCAACAGTATCTTCATTATGTTCCTCCGTCTTTCTTCCCAACCGGGAAATGGTAACACGGATATAGACTATTCCATTTTACCCTGAACGTCAAGCGGTTTCCCTGCACGGAAAAACATCTAACGTCGGAGCATCGCCCGAACGCTTTAATACTTTACCGCATTAAATCGTAAAAGTCAAGCCTTTTTTTTGCACTTACGGGGTCAGACCCCATTACAAAATTGTTACGTCTTGATGTAACAGTTTTGTAATGGGGTCTGACCCCGTAGCTGCGTAGCTGCACTAGGTTTCGTTCTCCCACTGGTCAAGGAACTCGATCAGGCGCTTACGCTCCTTCTCAATGATGCGCTTATCCTGGGAATTCAGGGCCAGCTCGAACTTCCGGATCTCAGCCTCCAGGATATCTCTGTCCTGGCCGAGGCACTCCTCGTAAAGACGCTCGCTCCTGAGAAGCACCAGGTTGTTCTCCTCCTGCTCTCTCGGCGGGATCTTCAGATAGGCCAGCTCCTTCAGTCTTGCCTCAATCTCCTCATCCGTCATTTCCACCTGCTGCCCCTTGATGATGCAGCGTTCCTTCTTACCGGTGGAAAGGGACTTCACCTCCACCTCCAGGATGGAGTTGATATCATAGGTATAGGTAACGTCCACGGCTTCCTGTCCGGCCTTGGCCTTCGGGACCTCGATCTCAAGTGTTCCCAGCAGCAGGTTGTTCTTTGCCAGCCTGCTCTCACCCTGAAGCACCTCGATCCGGATCTTGTCCTGATTGTCATGAGTCGTAAAGAACCGCTCCGTACGGCTTGCGGGAATGATGGTATTCCTCTCCAGAATGGGACAGAAATGTCCGCCCTCCATATGATGCTCACCGAGATCCACAACCACCTCCGTACCAAGGGTAAAGGAGCAGACATCCGTAAGGATCACCTCGCGGACCTCTTCCTTCCTCTCCTTGATGGCGCCCTGAATGGCCGCACCCAGGGCAACCGCCTCATCCGGATTGATGGAGGTGTCCGGGAAGGTCTTGAAGAGCTTTCTGACAAATGCCCGAAGGCTCGGAGACTTGGTCGAACCGCCCACAAGTACGATCTTATCGATATCCGAGATCTTCAGCATGGCATCCGCAAGCGCCCGCTTTACCGGGATCCGGATCCTCTCATAGAGATCCTCGCAGTTCTTCTCGTATTCTTCGATGGTGATCTCCGTTTCCACCAGCCGGTCACCGATCTTGGGTGCCATCACGGCCTTGCCTTCATCCGTAAATGTGAGCTTTGCCTTCTCTGCTTCCTTGTTCACCATGGCCAGCTCTTTCACGGAAAGCTCTTCCTTCTTCAGTTCCTTGTTTTTCTTAAAGAACAGATCCTCCAAAACCTTGGTGAAATCCTCTCCTCCGAGGAAGTTGTCTCCCGCAACTGCCCTGACCTCAAGGATCGGAGGAAAATAATCCAGGATGGACACATCCAGGGTTCCTCCGCCCAGATCAAATACCAGGTTCTTCGCCGGCTTGTCGTCATTGAAGAGTCCGTAGGCGATGGCCGCTGCCGTGGGCTCGCTGATGATACGCTCCACCTTCAGCCCCGCCAGCTCCCCGGCCCGCTTGGTGGCCTTCCGCCGCATGTCGTTGAAATAGGCAGGAACACTGATCACCGCTTCCTCCACCTTCTCCCCGAGATACTCCTCGGCATCCTCCTTCAGAGAACGAAGGATGAAGCTGGACAGCTCCTCTGCAGTGTATTCCTTCCCGGAAAGCTCGTATTTCCGGTCGCTTCCCATACTTCTTTTAAATGTGGCAGCGCAGCTTGAGGGATACAGCTGTTTTCTTTCCTTCGCCGTCCGCCCCACGAAGACCGTGCCCTCCTCGTCGATGCTCACCACCGACGGCGTCAGGTTCTCACCCAGACGGTTGGGAATGATCTTCGGGCCGTCTTCCGTATAGACTGCCACAAGACTGTTTGTAGTTCCAAGGTCAATACCGATTATCATGTCATTTCCTCTCCAGTGCATCGATTGCCGCATACAGTTCCGCATCCGCGTTGTTTATATCCAGGGCCCGGTGATAGCATTTCAATGCCTGTTCTGTATCTCCTGCCATTTCAAGTATATTCGCCAGTGTCAGGAACCGGTCATAGCACTCCGTCTCCCGACAGAAGCTGCAGGGCGGGAAATCCATCATCTTCCCCAGCAGCTCCTCCGCCGTCTCCCGGTCTCCCGTGAAATAGCGGTACTTCGCGATCTCTGAATAACGGAGGGGCTTGGAGCCCGGATAGGCCAGGAAATCCTCGATGGTCTTATTGGGCTCGATCAGATTATAGAAGCATTTCTCCGCCATCCTACGGGCATCCTCCGTACGTCCGGCCCGCATATAGGCTTCGGCCAGCTCCAGTCTGGTCTTTCCAAGCATGTAGATCCGTTCGCTGGCCCGGACAGATGCTTCCCTGTAGAGCGCCGCATATTCCAGATGCGCGATGGCGGTGTCATAATCCCGCCTTACATACATCTCATGTCTTCCAAGCTCTCTGTAGATCGAAGAGATGAACATGGATCTTCTTCTCTGCAGTCTGCCGTTTCCGGCAAGTCTGGGTTTCTTTCCGAATTCATCCCGCTTTATATACTCCGCAAGATCCTGATACAGGCTTTCGGCCTCCTCCGTCTTCCCCATGATGTAAAGGGTTTCGATCTTCTTCACCTGATTGGAGACGATATAAGACATGGTTTCAATGTCCGCCCGGGGATAACGTCTGATGAAGTCATCTGCTCCGATGAATTCCTCTTCCGACTCTTTTCCGGTGACTCTTCGTCGATAGTATTTAAATACGATGTCCGTCTCACGGATGGCATTCTCATAGTCCCTGTCCGCCTTGTAGAGCTGTGCCAGGGTTCCGTGGGTGTCCGTGTTGTCCAGATGGAACTGTTCGTAATAGGCCTTCGCGTAGTCGATGGCCTCTCTGTATCTGCCCCGCTGCTCCAGGAAGCGGATATAATTCTTCTGAAGCGCCATATTTATAGGATGCTCCCGAAGAAGCGCATTTCCCTTATTAAATGCTTCATCCGCCTCGGCGTACCGCTTCAGCATCATCAGCGAATACCCGATCACATTGTAGGCGTAAGCATCCTCCGGATCCTCCTCTGCTGCCTTCCGTCCTGCTTCCAGTGCCTTCTCAAACTCG
>CADBRW010000097.1 GCA_902797155.1 uncultured Lachnospiraceae bacterium | reverse complement strand
TGTATCCAGCCAGTCATTGATATAGGATTTTACATAGTCTACATTTTCCTCAGACTTATCCTTCAGGGAATTCTGAATATTATTGATGTTATCAACTACAGAAGGTGTTGCGGTACTGCGCTCGGAAGATGTCTGGGTTCCCTCGTCGGAGAGCTCGATCACCTTACCGGTCTTGGTAATGATCACCTTCTTGTTAGGTGTGGTTTCCGGCTTAGCCGATACACCGCCACCCTTCTTGTCCAGAAGCTTCTCAACTGCCTTTATAAGACATACAACACTATAGGTTGCTTCCTGCTGAGTCTGTGCTTCCGTACCCTTGGTCTCATACTGATACCACA
Organism: uncultured Lachnospiraceae bacterium; assembly: GCA_902797155.1. GTDB lineage: Bacteria > Bacillota > Clostridia > Lachnospirales > Lachnospiraceae > Eubacterium_Q. Next base: position 14,471 of record CADBRW010000097.1, on the reverse strand, counting down.
GCCACTCGGACTTACAAAGCATTTCCTCGATCTTGGAATCATCCAACAGCTTGCGAAGATCCGGATCCATAGCCGGTGTGGACGCTCTTCCGAAGAGCTTTCCGCCGGACTGAGGAACCTCTGCCTTCTTGTACTTCGCCGGAACAACAACCTCTGCATAATCCTTCTGCAGATACTTCTCAGCCTTGCGCGGATCATAATCACTGTTGATGATCGCCACACGTCCGCCATTCAGACCGTTGATGATCATATCCTCGGCAGCCATGAATACGAGAGTCTTCTGACGGTCATCGATCATCTGCTTGATCTCATAATTTGTCTTGGACTTCTCCAGGATCGCATTCTTACGAACCTTGAAGGCCTTGATCTTCTCCTTAACGCTGAAGAACATCTTCAGCAGGGACGGATTCGCATTTACATAGTCATTGATCCATGTGATCTCCACATACTGATGCTCGATCTTGTTGGAAAGCTCGTATACATTGTAACCGTCAAATACAACGTTCAGCGTGGTATACAGCTTCTCCAGGATCTCGTACTTCTCCTCCCATGACCGGCTGGTCACGTCGGAGTTTACAAGCTCCTTGATACCGCACTCATAGAATACCAGGTTGTACTCATAGAGTCCTTCGAAAATGTTGGTCTTACCGGTCAGCTGAGCGCCGGCGCCCAATGTCTGCAGGTTCTTCTTCATATCCGGCTCATTCTCGATGTAGAGATAAACCTTCTTAACGAATGCGGAAACCTCGGAGATCAGGGTGTCAATACGCTTGTTGTAGATCTCCTGCTTGGAGATGGCGGTCAGCACATTTCTTGAAAGAACACTGGTGTCCTGTGTGGTGTTGACGTTCCGGATCAGCTCCTTAAAGCTCTCGTATACCGCCATGTTGTCAATGGGGATATACTCTGCATTCAGGCCGTAGAACTCAAACGCCTTGTTGAAGTCCTTATTTGCAATGAAGGTATTGAACAGACCGATGGAAAGCTGGGTCTTGTAATCGATGCCCACATGCGGATCTTCAACCACATAATCAAAAAGTACTTCCAGATTGGACAGATACGCCTCAGAGTTTGCCATGGATGTGGGAAGTCCCATCTCCATAACGACATGGATCAGATCCAAATATCCCATCAGAGCCTTGTCAAAGTTCTTCGGACGGTCATCATCTTCCAGGATCTGATAGCTTACATTGATCAGGAGCGGTGCGATACGCTCGCCGATCAGGCGCATAGCCTCACCGAACTTCTCTCTCTGATAGAGGTAGATCAGCCAGATGCTGTAACGATAGATACCCGTGGTATTGATGGGAGCATCAATATCCGAAGGATCGATATCGCCATATACAAAACTGAACAACGGCTCGATCCACTCATCAATCTCAAAGCGTTCCGGCTGCTTGATATTCTCATCAACGAACTCACCCAGTTCATAGAGCTTGGTGCACTGCTGACGGACATCATCATCCACCGTCATGTTCTTTAAGTCGAAGTTGGAATCCTTCAAATAATCTATAACAAGAGCATAAAAGCCGTCCTCAACCTGCTCATTCAGGAATCGGATCAGTAACCCCTTATTATTCGATGCAGCAATTGAAAGCACATTATTATCGCTTCCTGTTATATTTGCCGGTAATGCCATGTCTTCTCCTCCTCACTTTTTCATAAGTAACATGCACAAAATGAGCAATCCTAATAGACATTTTACATAATTCCGAAAAAATAGTCAACGTCATTTTGTCGAAATTATCTAAGATTATTTGGTTAATCTGTACAAAGCGTCGGCAAAAATACCAATGACAGCGAAGTTACTTTGCATCCCCCATCAACCCTGCAAGCGTCAGCAATGCCCTCGCATTTCTTGTAGTGCAGGGTCCGGCCTTCATCTTGTAATCAAATACCAGCTTATCGTCATCATAAGACTCTTCGAAATGGTGATTCTCGGCCGCTTCCCCATTCTCTCTGGTCAGGGAGCAAAGCTCGAAATCATGGGTGGACACAATGACCATGCTGTCACCTGCAGAAAGCTTCTTCAGAGCCTCTCCCGCTCCCACGATCCGGTCTGCGGAGTTGGTCCCCTTGAAGATCTCATCGATCAGACAGATGGCCGGCGCACCCTTTCCTTCGCCGATATACTCAGCCATTTCCTTGATCCGGAGGATCTCCGCATAGAAGGTGGAGATACCTCCCGCCACATCATCCTGGACCCGCATGGAGGTAAACAGCCGACGATAGCCGGAGCGGAAATCCTTTGCGGTCACGCCTGCTCCCACATAGGAAAGCACCAGGTTAATGGCAAGGGTCCTGAGGAATGTGGTCTTACCGGACATATTGGAGCCTGTGATAATGGTAAGCGGTGATGACAGATCACCGTCATTTGCCACCACTGTCTCAGGGTCCAGAAGGGGGTGCAGCATTTCATGGAAATGTAGTCCCTTCTCATCCTCGCTGAGTTCCGGAACACAGGTGGGACGCACCACGGAAAGCACGGCAAAGCTCCCAAGCTCCTCCAGCTCGGCAACGATATCGAAGCTTCCTGCAAAGGCCTGTCCATGCTTCTTATCCCAGTTTGAAGCCATATACGCCAGGAAGAAATCCCAGCCTGCAAAGCCGGTGAGCAGCATTCCCACCACCGGGTTGTAATCCAGATTCTTCAGGTCCGCCAGATGGGACAGCTTCTTCTGCGCCACCAGCATACCGTCATTTCCGGCCACGCGCTCACGGATCTCGGAAAGACGTTTGGAGCTGAACTCCGCATCCTGTATAGTCTTAAAGATCGGATACACCTGACCGCTGGTCATCTCCGAGGTGAAAATGCCACGGGTCTGCTCCTCCAGCTTTCCCTTACAGCCTGCCGTAATGGCATATCCCACGATAAATGAAACCAGGATCCACGCAGGCTGGATCATACCGATCAGGATCAGGGCGATCACCGCCAGATTCATCAGCGGAACCAGCACCATCAGGATTCCCATCCAACCGGCAAAACGGATCTTGCCCGGCTTGTAGGTCTTTCCCGGTTTCTTCGTATCATCATCCCTGGTGGGATGCTTTCTCGGATCCAGAAAAGCCTGACGGACCACGGATTCATAATCCAGAAGGAACTCCGGCTTTCCCGCCAGCTCCCGGATCGCTTCCTGTCGTTCCGCTCTCTCCTCGTAAACGGCATAGGGATCATTCAGAGTGTCGGCCAGACGCCATTTCCCATAAGCAGACTGACAGATGCTGATCATCTGGTACAGAGATCCGGGTCCTAAAAGATCCAGATCATAAGCTACCGTGTCTTCCTTCTTCAGATACTTACTGCCATCATCCGGGAAGCTTCTCCACTCGGTACCGAACCGGGCCGGGTAATTCTCCACCGCCGTCTTTCTGGCCGACAGAAGGCGCTGCTTCTTCTCGATGCCGTCATGTATCCGGATCAGCACCAGGAAGCCAACAAAACACACAATGCCTCCGATCAGATACAGCTCCTTCCCCGGGCGTTCAGTAAGTCCCAGGTACAGAAGCACGACTGCCGCCAGGAACACCGCCAGGCGAAGCCATGCGATACGGTCGAAGGACTTCTGAAGGGCCTGGCTCATAGCCTCGTCCTTCTCCTGTTCCTTCTGATAAAATTCTTCCAATTGTCTCTCCATAACCGGTCTTTATTTCCTCTCTGTTCAGTTCCGGCACCCATCCCGAGACGGGCATGCCTCATCCGAGAATTATAACCGAAAGCCATCTCTTTTTCTACCTTTTCTTGCTTTTTTCTTGGCCGTGGAGTAAAATGTAAGACAAATCTAGTCATATAGGAGGGGTTAATTATGGGCTTTGGAAAAATAGTTGGCGGCGTATTAAAGATCGGTGTTGCAGCAGTTGCCGTTGCCGGTGTCTGCTCTCTCTTCAAGGAGGAGATCCGCGAGACCGAAACCTATAAGAAGGCAAATGAGAAATACGACGTTGACACCAAGGTACAGAAGGCTACCGCAAAGGTGAAGAGCACCACGATCGAAGCAGCAAAGAAGGTTTCCGAAACCGCCAAGAGCGTTAAGGAGAAGGCAAGCGAGAAGTGGGGCACAGCCGAAGACGAGGCAGTTGCTGAGAACGAGATCATCCTTGATGACTCAGCTCCGGAATCGCGTGATTATGTAAACCTCGACGCTGCTTCAGACGCTGTCGAAGCAGCCGCTGAGAACGCAGCCGAAGCAACCGCAGATGCCGCAGAGGCCGCTGCAGATACCGTTGCAGATGCTGTTACTCCCGCAACCGAGGACATCGTACTCGACTAAACGGACAGAACGGCATAAAACCGGGGACGGTTCCGCATCTGACAGAATTTCATGTCAGATGCGGGACCGTCCCCATTTTCGTAACAATTTTGTAAAGGTGACAGGCACCTATTATGTTAACTCGTCGTCATCAAAGAGGTTGTCGATCTCCTGCTCCGCTTCACGGCCTTCCTCTTCGGCCAGAAGGTCGGATTCCTGCTGGCGCTGGGCCATTTCATTCTCCTCTTCTTCCTTTTCCTTCAGCACATGCTCCTCGTACTCCAGCAGCGGTTCCCCGCGCATGAAGTAGATCACGTCATTGATGATCTCCTCTTCAAAAAAATCAGCTTCAAAATACAGATCATCCGCATTCGATGCCGTAAGGCGGTATACATGAATGGGCCGGCCGAAGCCCCGTTTTCTCTTCTCGATATGCTTGGACAGATATTTAATATCATCGATCCGGACCACATCGATATGGGTGATATAGGAAACGATCAGATAATTCTCCGTGACAGTTACATTGTCCTGATGAAACCGGAGCTTCTTCTCCATCTCACGGTCCAGCTTGCGGATATAGCGCCCTACCCTTCCGAATCGCCGAAGCACGCGCGCCTCATGATTCAGGGCGGGAACGGCCGTGGCCAGGATCACGTACAGCATAATGAGTCCCAAAAGGACAGCGATCCCGATGGATGAGTATCTGAGCAGCTGTATCCTGATACGCGGATAGGCCGTTTCGTCAAAGACATAGACGGAGCACAGACCTGTCATTTCATCGGTCTCGATCCCGAGGGAAGCCGCATACTCCCGTTCCATATAGCCGGCTGTCACTTCGTCTTTTACAATATTGGCATGCAGGGACAGAGGCGCCTTTCCGTCCGCGCGGACACTTTTGGCGGTTTTCTCCGTCAGAAGCACCAGCTGCACCTTCTTATCCATGATCAGATAGAAATATTCCGCGGTCTCCTTATCTCCTTCCTTCACGGATATGCCGGTACTCTTCAAACCCTCCATAGTGACGGACACATTCATCTGACCCGAGCTGTAGTATTCCCTGATCAGAGACGGATCCTCCATGGTATGTGTCCGAAACATCTCCAGACGTGACACCTGGACCAGAAGCAGCAGAAATCCGGAAAGGATCAGCACAACCGGCAAAGCCATATATAATAGATTTTTCCTCAGCAGCTTACGAAAGCTGTGCTGCATAGTCCTTCATCCCCCTGCTCCGTATTTCCGTCTCTTATCGGTCGAGGATCCCGCTGTAAAACTCATCCACGGTATCAAAAAGCTCCAGATTGATCCCGGCAGAAACATCCTTGTCCAGGTCCTTATAATACTCAGCCTTGACCTCATCCGGGAGCTCCCAGGTTTCCTTCACATGGTGCTCTGCCTTCGGTGCGGCAAGCCGTTCCTCCAGTTCATCGATGCATTCCTTTGCCTCTTTTGAGAGGAAAATGTCATTATGTCCGTTTCTTCCCTCGTAGTCCAGCGGGAAAAAGGTGACATTCGGATTCGTGATCTCATCCTGATGATTGATGAGACCGGCTCCGTCCACCCGCACATAATGATCTCCGACGCCATGCATGATCAGGATCGGGATCTCGGTCCGATTGATCCCCTCAATGGCGGAAAGCCCTGCATTTTCCTTAAACAGTCTGCGGTTCTCCAGACGGATCATAGGACGTGTCAGATAGGCAACCGGACCGAACATCCCGGCTCCCATTTCCGCCGTCACCTGCACCGGCTCGGTAAAGCCCGCGATGGATACGATGCCGTCCACACGCTGATTCAGGTTCAGCACCGCGCAGACGGAATACCCGCCCCAACTGTGGCCAAACAGGAATCGTGGAAGCTTCGACAGCTCCGGATCACACTCCACATAGTTCAGCGCCGCCGCCAGATCCAGCGGTCCCTGGGGAAGCCCCTTGCTGGTATCGCCCTCACTCTCACAGCATCCGGTATTATCAAAACCAAAGACCCGATATCCCCGGTCCACCATATTCAGGATTCCGCTGACATAGCTTTCATGTCCGGCGAAAACCCCGTGTGAGAAAATGATCAGGCCCTTGTCATTATTCTCCCCATAGATATACCCCTGCAGCATGACATCACCGGAAGGGAACCTCACCGATTTTCTGGTGTACTTCCCGGGATATCTTTCCTGATGCTCTGCAAAATTCCTGTCCGCAGAGTACTTGGGCAGTGACGTTCTTGAAAATGTAATGCCATAGGATTTACGTACTGCGGCATAGCTGGCTCCACCCCATGCAGCCGCTACCGCTCCCAGCCCCACAAGAAGCTTCATTTTCTTGTTCATACCTTCTCTTCTCCTTTCAGATTCCTATAGGTATCCCGTTCACGGACACCCCGTCCTCAAGCTCTATCACCAGACATTTCTTACCGTCGATCACACGTGTCTCAAGAAGCTCCGTCCGATCCGTGTTGATCCGTATGGTAAAGTCTGCATTCTTCACCTCCAGCTTCCGTCCGGGCAGGAGATTCGAAGCCACGAAGATCCGTTCCTCCACCGGGATCGGCTCGGGATACCGGGAGACAGCCGTTTCCTTCCCTTCATTCTCCTCCGCATCCGGATCCGGCTCCTGCACGGTAAAGAGGGCATCAAAACGGTCATCAAAATCCGCCAGCTTCTCCTCGTTCACTCCGCAGTCTGTCAGGATCACCCGTACATCCTCCTTCTTCAGCACCGGACTTTCCTGCTCTTCCTTCTTCTCCTTCACGATCTCACGCAGACTGTCCTGAACCCGGAGCACCGTGGAAAGATCCCCGTCCTCTCCCAATGTATCGGAAAGCAGTGACGAGAAGCTGTCCTTCTGTCCCGCTGCAGCCAAAGGCGTTCTGCTTCCCAGCACGGCATCCGCAAAATCAGGCCGGATATCCACTGTATCCTTTGAGTAATAAAGGATCATATCCGGATCCGCAGAGCGCTCCACAAATGCAGGATACAGGAATCCGTTCATGGGAAGCTCTACGATCTGTCCCGGCGTCAGGTTGTGGAAGGCCTTCTCTCCCGGATCGTAACCCAGCCCCGGTTTTGTCGGCTTCACCGGACAGATGGCACAGAGCAGATGACTGTACACCTCCTCCGAGGCATCCTCCAGGTCCAGCCCGTCCGCAGTCTTTCCTGGAACGTCATAATTCTGGCGCGCCAGAAGGATCAGATAATTATCGATATACTGAAAATGTTCGATCACACGGTCATAAAAGCTCCGAAGTACCTCCGGATCCAGAAGATCCGTCTCGATCAGCGCCTTCAGATTTTTAATCTCCTCACTGTCCATATCACCGGAATGATCGTCCCTGTGAACTCTGTGGGGATGAAGAGGGATCAGATTCTTATCCTTCGTTCCGGACAGGGTCTTCCGGAACAGCTCCAGATACTTAAAGCGTTCCTCCTCCGGCAGTGTCAGAAAACTCTCCGTAAACTCCACCACCCGAGTCTTCTCTCCATTTACATAGCAGCCACTGATCCTGTGGATCCCGGAACGTTCCGGATCCAGCTGATACAGATGTCTGATCTCACTGATATCACTCGGTTTCACGTATTTCCTCCTCATCTGCTTCTAGTCGGGGTTTTCTACAAAATAGTATTGATAGGTATCCTGAAGGACCTCAAGCATGCGGTCACAGGCCGCCTTGTTCCTGTCATTCGGGTACTCACTGTAGATCTGGACCTCGTTCCGGTCCAGCTGTTTGAACCCCTCCACATAGAAGACCTTCGTCTGATTCTCGGTATATCCGGAGATCACATAGTGATTCTCCTCCTTCTTGTCATAGGTCACATAGGTTCCCACATCCGTCTTATAGAGATTGTGCAGAACACTGTATTCCGTTTCAAAACTGACTTCCTTCCCTTTCGAATGGAACTCGGCCACCTGAAGGGTCATATCATATTCGGGATTCTTATAAATGTAGTAATACCCCTCTTCATGCTCCTTCGGTGATACATCCTGAAAGCCCTCCGGGATATCGTAGCTGCTGCCCAGCTTTCCCGTATGATGTCCGGAGCCGTCGATCACCACCTCAGTGGTCACCTCTTCCGTTGTCGCCCTGGTCACCACCACCGGCTGCTCTTCCGTCGCAGTCACTGATTCGGTTTTCTTCTCGCTTCGTTCTTCTGTCTTCTCCGTTGAAACATCCGGTGCCTGTTCTGTTACCGGGGCCTCTCCGGAATCCTCCTTCTTACCCCCTCCCGGAAGAAGAAAGACCAGTACCAGAGTCACCAGAATGATCACGGCCACCGAAGAAAGAAGCATCACTTTCTTCTTCATAGATTCCACATCCGTCCTTATTTCACAGCTGAAGCCATGCCTTATGATTATACACGTTTTGCATCAAAAAAAGAAGTGGCACGGGGCCACTTCTTCTTTTTTGTAAAATCTGCCGATTGTACGGAGATTTCCCATTTATTTTTCTACAATGAACAGATCCTGCTTACTGTGCAGACTGCTTCGCAGCCTTCTTTGCAGCCTTTGCTTCCAGTGCCTTATCCGTAGGCTGTACAAGGAAGAGGCACAGCAGAAGTGCAACGACATACAGCGCCAGAGTAAAGTACAGAACGTTCTGATATCCGTCCGGGTTTACCGTGGCCGTAAGCTCTTTACCGTTCTCCATGTAAGTGATGACCTTCTCCGACCCCGTATGGGAAACGATGAGGGATGCAACCTGGTTACCGGTCAGACCCGCAAACGCCCAAGCGGAAAGGGTGATACCATGGATCGCCGAGATGGATCCCATACCATAATGATCGGAAAGCAGGGTCGGAACATTTGAGAAGCCTCCGCCGTAGCCTGCATTTACAACCATGATCAGCGCGATCACGATGATGATGAGCAATACATTGCCTTCGCCTGTCTTGATACCCTGAGTGACCATAACCAATGCGGTAAATGCAATGGACAGGACGAAGATCAGCTTGTAGATCGTATTTCTGTCCTTCATGGTATCTGCCCATGCAGAGAAGCCCAAACGTCCGCCTGCATTGAAGATTGCAGAGAAGGTGGAAATGATACCTACGGATGCGGCAAGACCGATACATTTTACGATCATCTTCTCCTGGGAGATCAGTGCCAGGCCACAGGTGATATTGATGTAGAACATCAGCCAGATACCGATGTAGTTCTTGAGAGGCTTGGTCTTAAGAGTAGCCATGATGCTCGGCTTCTCACCCTTACCCTGGGGCTCATGCCAGCCGGCCGGCTTCGCCAGAAGCAGATGACCAACGAACATCATCACGAAATATACGCCTGCAAGGATCCAGAACATGGTGTACACACCAACGCTCTTCTGAAGCGCCTCCATGATGGGGCTTGCGATGGCCTTTGCGGCACCAAAGCCTGCAACCGCAAGACCGGTTGCCAGACCCTTACGATCCTTGAACCACAGCATCAGGGTCTTAACCGGTGACAGATAACCTGTACCGAGACCGATACCCATGATGAAACCATAGCTGAGATAGATGCCGACAAGAGCCAGCGTGCTGCCCGGATTGTTTCCTCCATACCAGATGAAGAAGCCCGTCAGAGCCATACCTGCCGAGAAGCAGATGGTTGCGATCAGAGATGCCTTATGGATATCCTTCTCTACGAAGTTTCCAAGGAAAGCCGCCGACATTCCAAGGAAGAAGATGGCAAAGCTGAATGCCCACTCAACTGCGCCCTTGGAAAAACCGATGTGTTCTGCAATATTCTGACTAAACAGTGACCAACAGTAAACTGTACCGATACTGCAGTGCAAAAGCAGTGCCGGAATCGCTGCACGTACCCACTTATTGGAACGCCAGCCGCCGGTTTTTACATTCTCTTCGCTCATGACGGATCTCCTCTTCTTATTGAAATAATAATCTCCATTCGGGTGCAAAACCCAAATGGAGATTATACCTTATTTTATATTCTCTTTCAAGTACTATTTTTTATCGTCGACATCCTTTGTATCGGCTTCTTTCGCATCCGATGCCTTCTCACCCGGACCTTTCTCATCCGATTCCTTCTCATCCGATTCCTTCTCATCCGATTCCTTCTTCAGCCGGTCAATGATGCCCTTGACGCCCGACCGGTCACTACGTTCCAGTCGCTCCTGTTCTTTTGCCAGCTTCTCCTGTTCTTTCTCCAGGCGCTCCTGTTCCTTCTCCGTCTTCCGGATCTCCTTCCGTTCCTCCCGGCGTTCTTCTCTGTCCTGCTCTTTTTCAGAGAGCTCCTGCATGGATTTCTTACTCTCCGCCTCAGGCGTTTCAGCCTCGCCGTCAAGGATTCCGCGTTTCCGTTCCAAACGGGTCAGTATATAGTCATGATAGGAGAAATCCACGATGGCTGCGATGGGAATGGAAAGCAGCACGCCCAGGATACCGAACATACGACCACCCAGGATAATGAACACCAGGATCATCACACTGGACACTCCCAGTGAGTCTCCGAAGAGCTTCGGCTTGATCACATACCCGTCTATGGTCTGTAGGATCAGCGTAAATACCAGGAAGATCAGGGCATAGAAGGGATCCACCAGAAGGAGGATCAGTCCGCCGATCACTGCACCAACCAGAGGTCCGAAGGTCGGAGCCAGATTCGTCACACCTACGACCACGGAGATCAGGATCACATAGGGCATACCCATGATAGCCATAAAGACTCCGTTTACCACGCCGATGATGATACCGTCCAGCACATCACATGCCACATAACGTGTCATGATCCGATTACAGCGGCTGAAGAAACTCATGGTGGATTTGTAACGCTTCTCCGGCATTGCCGCACGGAAGAAACGCTTACCGCCGGCCAGCAGGAAATACTTTCCGAAAAGGAAATAGATCGCCAGGATCGTACCCAGGATAAATGTGATCAGACCGGAACCGAAGTCGATACCCTTGGTTACGATCACTTCCCTGTTGTCTCCGATCCATTTTACGATATTCGTAACCAGGTTATCCAGGAAATCATTGACACCGGACAGATTGAACTTGCCCAGCTTACCGGAAAGACTTTTGATATATGACTTGAGCGATGCAGAATACCCGTCCAGATTCTCCACAAACTGCTTGATACTGTCCACCACCTGCGGTACCAGATATACCATCAGGAGAACCACCAGCGAGAAGATCAGGATCAACGCAAGGATCACCGCCAGCATACGGCGCAGCTGCCATTTCTTCAGCTTACCGAATAAGTGGTGCTCAAAGAGACGCGCCAGCGGATCGATGACATACGCAATGGCGATACCGATGATCACCGGTGTGATAAACTTGAAAAAACGTCCGACAGCTTCAAAGAAGCTTCCGAAATTCGTGAGCAGAACATAGAAAAGAACACCGACGCAGATCGCCAGCGCACTTTCCACCCACCTATACTTCAACCAATCCTTTTTAAACTTCATAGAACCCCCTGCTGAAATCACATGATGTCCTCATAATCCTCTATATCTTACCACATCTATAAGATTTGTACAAATCATATTTACAAATTCGTGGAGAATGACTATAATGTGAAAGTTACGTATCATACGAGACATTTTCATGGCATCTTTCACACACCGGAGGATCCGTTCATTACACAAAGAAGGAATCGATCATGAGCTCACCTGAAAAATCCATGGCAATCTTTCGGGACGCACCCGTTCCGAAGGCTGTCTTCTCCAACATCATCCCATCCGTTATCAGTATGCTGATGGTACTGCTGTACAACCTGGCAGATACCGTCTTCATCGGACAGACCAAGAACGCCCTGATGGTAACCGCCGTATCACTGGCGACCCCGGTGTTCCTGCTCTTCATGTCCATCGGTATGCTGTTCGGAATCGGCGGAACCTCTCTCATTTCCAGAAAGCTGGGTGAGGGCGACCACCATATGGCAAAGCGCGCATCCTCCTTCTGCTTCTGGAGCGGTGCAGCCATCGGTATCATTTCCCTGGTGATGATCCTGATCTTTGCTGAGCCCGTGGCCCGGACCGTAGGCGCCAGCGATGAATCTCTGCACTACACCAAGCAGTACCTGACCATCGTTGCCTTCGGAATCCCGTTCCTGATCATAAGCAATGCCTTCAGCAACATTATCCGTGCCGAAGGACACCCGAAAACTGCAATGACCGGTATGATCGTCGGAAACATGGTGAACATCATTCTGGACCCCATCATGATCCTGACCTTCGGCTGGAATGTAGCCGGTGCCGCACTGGCTACGGTACTTGGAAATGTGATCTCGGCCATCTTCTATATCGCTCATCTCGTATCGAAGAAGACCATGCTCTCTATCAAGCTGAAATACTACACCATTAAGAAATCCGTGTCCCTCGGAGTCTTCGCCATCGGAATCCCGGCAGCGCTGAACAGCGTTCTGATGAGCGCCTCAAATATCGTGATCAATATCGTCATGGCAAACTACGGCGACATGGCTGTGGCAGGGCTGGGTGTTGCCATGAAGGTAAACACCATCTGTGTCATGCTTCTGATCGGTATCGGTACCGGTGTACAGCCCCTGCTGGGCTTCTGCTTCGGTGCCCGGATGCGGAAGCGGTATCTGTCCATCCTGCGTTTCACTCTGTTGGTGGCAATCATTACCAGCGTCATCATGACCGTGGTATGTTATGTCTTCGCCGGCCCCCTTGTTCGTTTTATTCTGGAACAGCCCGAGGCCTATGCCTACGGCTTCGAATTCTCCAGGGTATACATCCTGTCGGGACCTGTGATCGGAATTCTCTTCGTCATGATCAATGCGATCCAGTCCACGGGAGCCATGCTGCCGTCGCTGATCCTTTCGATCTCCCGGCAGGGCATCATCTACTACCCCATGCTGATCATTTTCACCACATTCTTTGATACAGCAAAAATGGCAGCCATGACACAGCCCGTTACGGACTACCTGGCCGCCACCCTCGCAGTGATACTGTTCATCATTACCTTCCGAAAATATTTCCCGAAAGACCGGGACCCCTGGTACAGCTAACGGCCCCGCCTCACACAGATACATCAGAATTGTTCCGTCTCAGTTCACTTTCTCGAGTCTGACGTTTCGGATGTGGATGGCAGCCGTACTGGTCTGCTTGCCCATGTTGTACTCGATCCGTCCGTTATCGTCACTTTCTTCCTTCATCTCGAACTCATAGCTGTAAGGCTTCCAGTCCTTGGTAAGATCAACGGTCTGATCCTCCAGATACCGGATATAGCTTACATCCGGGCCTGAGATATCCGTGACCATCTTCCGCTCTTCATCTGCACACGCCTCAAAGGAGAACTTGTACTTCGCTCCCTTTTCCAGGGGCAGACCTGCCTGTACCAGCTGGATACTGTAGTCCTCGGTTCCGCCGTTCTCCGTGGTGATGACGATCTCCTTATCCTTGATCTCCGCGGAACCCACACCCTTGTTCATGCTCTGGTACTTCCAGTCCTGATCGTCATTCAGATTCTCAGGTGCTGCAAAATCTCCGTTATTCACAAAGTTTCCGGTGGAATCCGCTTCTCTCATGTGCAGCTCCTTTGCGGGTTTCTGCACATTTTCATCATAGGAATCCTTCTGGTATACGCGCACATAATCGACATACATGCAGGTATCCTCATTGAACTCCATATCCGGATCCGGATCGCCGGGCCAGTCACCGCCCACAGCCACATTCAGGATAATGTGGAAGGGCTGGTCAAAGGGAGCCGGATACGGCTTCTCTTCTGCACCCTCCGAGGTTGCCGTGAACCAGTCACTCGTCTCATAGAAGGCCTCTCCGTCCACATACCAGCGGATCAGTCCGGGTTCCCATTCAACGGCAAAGACATGGTATTCCTTGGAATAATCACTTCCGTTGGATACGGATCCCTGGCGCTGAGTGTGGGGATTTCCGAAATGGATGGACCCGTAGTCACGGGTAGGATCATTGCTGACCACCTCCATGATATCGACCTCACCGCAGCGCGGCCAGGAGCCATAGCGCGCGGTCTCAGTCGGCATCATCCAGAATGCCGGAAGGAATCCCTTTCCGGAAGGAACCTTGATCTTCGCTTCCATTCTTCCGTAGGTAAAATCATGTCTGCTGCTGGTATTCACCCTGCCGGAGTAATAGGTTACATTTCCGGCCTCATCCACTTCCTTTACAGGTCGGATCACCAACTCGCCGTTCTTCACAAAGGCATACTCCTCCGAATCCCGGTAAGCCTGAAGCTCCCGATTGACCCATCCGGCTTTATGTACTTCGTAAGTCCAGTCATCCTTTGAGAGCCTGGGATCC
>CADBRW010000096.1 GCA_902797155.1 uncultured Lachnospiraceae bacterium | reverse complement strand
TAAAACAGCCCTCATCGCCATCGACCGTACCCTTACCTACAGGGAACTGAATGAAGAGGCAAATGCGGTGGGTCATGTGCTGCGCCGCTATGGTGCGGGACCGGAGACCATCGTTGCGGTGCTTGCGGACCGGGACAGCTACGCCTATGTGATGCGGGAAGGGGTCCTGAAGAGCGGCGGGGCGTTTATGCCCGTGGATCCGGAATATCCCGAGGAACGGATCCGGTATATCCTTGATGATTCGAAGGCAAAGCTGCTGATAACCACAGGAACGGTCATTGAACGACGAAAAGAGCTCATCACGGCGCTGCAGTCGGAAGGAGTCACCATCATCAATGTGCAGGATGCCGTAAGTCTGAAGGATCACGGGGCTTTCGGGGATACAGGGGATATGGAGCCCGGCCATGTGCTTCCGGGGGAACGGGAGGACCTCAATGTGGAGGTACCCTTCGAGGCTCTGGCCTATGTGATCTACACCTCCGGTTCCACAGGGAAGCCGAAGGGCGTGATGCTCACCAATAAAAATCTGGTGAATTACGCGGATGACAATGAGAAGAACCATGAAACCCTTGCATACACGAAGAAAGCAACCGTGAATGTGGCCATCGCCGCATTTACCTTTGATGTTTCCATAACGGAGGAGTTTGTTCCCTTCGCCCACGGCATGACAAATGTGCTTGCCACCCGTGAGCAGTTTATGGATGCGGCTGAGATGTGCGGCCTCATGGTACGTAACCATGTGGATGTGATCAACTGCACACCCAGCTATATCATGAACATGATCGATATCCCGGCCTTTGCACCGGCGGTACGGGGATTGAAGAGTATTGATGTGGGAGCGGAAGCCTTCCCTCCCGTGCTTTTCGACAAACTGAGAGCCATCAATCCGGAGCTCTATATCGTGAATACCTACGGACCGACGGAGTGCACCGTCAGCTGTACCCTGAAGGAGGTTGTGGATTCCCATGACGTGACCATCGGCAGACCGCTGGCAAATGTGACCATGGTCACCATGGACAGGGAAGGGCACATCCAGCCCCTCGGATCCCTGGGAGAGCTGGTGATCATGGGTGACGGCGTCGGCCGCGGATATATCGGAAGAGAGGACCTGAATGAGAGGAATTTCATTCGGCTGCTTGGAATGCCCGCCTACCGGAGCGGGGACCTGGTACGGATCCGGGAAGACGGAGATATCGAATTCCACGGAAGAATGGACGATCAGGTGAAACTCCGGGGGCTTCGGATCGAGCTTGGAGAAGTGGAGAGTGTGATCGGAAGCTATCCTTCCATTCGTGCAGTTACGGTGGTAGTAGCCCATGGAGAGACGGATTATCTGGCAGCTTATTTCACTGCGGATTCCGAGGTGGATATCTCTGCCCTCCGTGAGCATGCTGCAAAGTATCTTACTGCCTACATGGTGCCCCAGGCCTTTCTCCAGCTGGACTCCATGCCCATGACAGCCCACGGTAAGGTGGATAAGAAAGCCCTGCCTGTCATCGGGATCATGGAGGAGGAGATCGTAGAAGCGGAGAATGAAGTTCAGGAGAAGATCCTCTCCATCGCGAAGGAAGTGATCGGAACCGACAGGATCGGCATCACGACGGATCTCTATAGGATGGGGCTTTCCTCCATCGGATGTATCAAGCTATGTTCCCTCCTGTCCGACGGGTTTGATATGACGGTCAAAGTGGCGGAAATCTTTGAATGCCGGACAGTTGAGAGTATTGAGACCCTGATCCATGCCAAGGCAGGGGAGACGCCGGTTTCCTATGAGCTTAGGGAGAGTTATCCCCTGACGCAGACCCAGATGGGAATCTATATCGACAGTGAGATCCACGCCGGAACCACGGTTTATAATATCCCCTATCTTTATAAGCTGGATCAAAGAGTGGATATGGAGAAGCTGCGCAGGGCGCTCAAGACCACATTGTCTGCACATCCCTATCTCTTCATGACCCTACGGGAGGAAGAGGGAGAGATACGGGCCGTAAGAAAACCTGCCATAGGGCAGGATGCAGATGCGCTTCCGGAGATCACGATCTCAGACCGGGAGCCTGTGGCGGAAGAACTGGTAAGACCCTTTGACCTGACCTCCGGGGAGAGACTGTTCCGTTTGGAACTTTTCGACACGGAAAGCGGGAAATATCTGTTTATCGATACCCATCATATCGTCAGTGACGGCGGTTCCCTGACCATATTCTTTAAGGATCTGGATGCGGCCTATGGTGGTGAGAATGTGCCCCGGGAAGCATTTACCGGTTTTGAAGCGGCTCTGGATGAAGAATACGCTCTTTCAACCGAACGTCCGGCTGCTGCCAAAGCCTGGTATGACAGCATCTTCCTTGGCTGCGGCGGGGAGACTCTGCCAAAGAAGGACGGGAAACCCACGGATCGTAAGATCGAAATGCTCCGTTATACCGGAGTAAACAGTGCGGATAAGATCCGTAGTTACTGCGCAAAGAACAGTCTTTCGCTCAATGCATTCTTTACTTCGGCATTCGGCATGGCCCTACAGACCTATACTGCATCGGAACAGGCAGTCTTCTCAACCATCTACAATGGCAGAAGTGACTCCAGAGTGGCGCATAGTATCTCCATGTTTGTAAAGACCCTGCCGGTCCGTTTTGTAACGGATCCTACGGGTTCAGTCATGGAAACCGTTAGGAACTGTCAGAATTATCTGCTTTCCGCCATGGCAAATGATATCTACAGCTTTGCCGAGATCAAGAAGTCCTATGGGATCGGTGCGGATATCCTTTTTGCGTATCAGGGTGAGATGGAGGAGTACGAAGAACAGGAACTCTGCGGTTTTCCTGTGACCGTGAAGGATCTTACTCTGTCCCGTGCAAAGTCTCTGTTTGGTCTGGATGTGGTTCTGGACAATGATAAGGTAAGGTTCATCGGTGAATATCTGCCCTCTGCCTATTCGGAATATACGGTGAGGGGACTGATCCGGCTTGTGGATCAGATCGTCGGTGAATTCATCCGTAAGGATAAGGTGTCGGAGATCGGTTTTGTTTCCGAAGAAGATAAAGAGGCGATCTGTAAGCTGCATGATACAGCGGCCGTAGTGGCGGAGCGCCCGGCCTACCGTCTGCTGCAGGACAGCGCCGGGAAGTATCCGGATAAAACAGCCCTCATCGCCATCGACCGTACACTTACCTACAGGGAACTGAACGAAGAGGCAAATGCGGTGGGACATGTTCTGCGGGAACAGGGCGCAGGGCCTGAGACCATCGTGGCGGTGCTTGCGGACCGTGACAGCTATGCCTATGTCATGCGTCAGGGTATTCTCAAGAGCGGCGGTGCATTTCTGCCCATCGATCCGGAGTACCCGGAGGAAAGGATCCGCTTTGTCCTGGAAGATTCCGGAGCAACGCTGCTGATCACCACGGGAAATATCATTGAACGAAGAAGAGAGCTCATAGAGGCGCTGCAGTCGGAAGGGATCACCATCATAAATGTGCAGGACGCCGTAAGCCGGAAGGACCACGGGGCTTCCGGGAATACAGGAGTTACGGAGCCAGGCTATGTACTCCCCGGAAACCGGCAGGATCTCAATGTGGAGGTTCCGTATGAGTCGCTGGCCTATGTGATCTATACCTCGGGTTCCACCGGAAAGCCCAAGGGTGTCATGCTGACGAATAAGAATCTGGTGAACTTCGCAACCGCCAATGAGAAGAACCGGGAGATCCTGGGCTATACGGAGCGGGGAAGGGTGAGTCTGGCCATAGCAGCCCTGACCTTCGACTTTGCCATCATGGAGGAATTTGTACCTCTGGCAAACGGCATGACGGTGGTACTTGCCACACAGGAACAGATCCTGAACCCGGATCAGCTGACAGAACTTATGGTCGGAAATCAGGTGGATGTCATGAGCTGTACCCCCGGTTATCTCGCAAACCTTATTTCCATCGACAGCTTCCTGCCGGCAGTCAGGGGACTTCGAAGCGTGGACTTCGGTGCGGAGGCCTTCCCGCCGACGCTTTACGGAAAACTGAAGGCTGTGAACCCGGAACTCTATATCATGAACGGCTACGGCCCCACAGAGGCTACCATCAGCTGCACCATGCAGGTGATCGAAAAGGCGGAGGATATCACCATCGGTATCCCGAACGCAAATGTTCATGTGGCAACGGTAGACAGGAACGGACATTTGCAGCCCCTGGGAGCCATGGGAGAGATGGTCATCATGGGGGATGGCGTAGGCCGCGGATATATCGGTAGAGAAGACCTGAATGAGAGAAATTTCATTCGGGTGCTTGGCATGCCGGCCTACCGGAGCGGTGACCTGGTACGGATCCGGGAAGACGGAGATATCGAATTCCATGGCAGAATGGACGATCAGGTGAAGCTCCGCGGGCTTCGGGTCGAATTGGGTGAAGTGGAAAGCGTGATCGGAAGCTATCCTTCCATTCGTGCCGTTACGGTGGTTGTGGCCCATGGAGAGACGGATTACCTGGCGGCATATTTCACTGCGGATACCGAGGTGGATATCTCTGCCCTCCGTGAGCATGCAGCAAAGTACCTTACCGCCTACATGGTGCCCCAGGCCTTTCTGCAGCTGGAGTCCATGCCCATGACGGCTAACGGGAAGGTGGATAAGAGAGCGTTGCCTGTGATCGGGATCACGGCAGAAGAGATCATAGCTGCAGAGAATGAAGTTCAGGAGAAGATCCTCACGATAGCAAAGGAAGTGATCGGAACCGACAGGATCGGTGTCACGACGGATCTCTATATGACAGGACTTTCCTCCATCGGCTGCATCAAACTCTGTTCGCTTCTGTCCGACGCATTTGATGTAACGGTCAGGGTTGCCGAGATCTTCAAATGCCGGACGGTACGGAGCATAGAAGCTCTGATCAATGCGAAGAAGGAAGAAGCACCGGTTTCCTATGAACTGCGGGAGAGCTATCCCCTGACGCAGACCCAGATGGGTATCTACATCGACAGTGAACTCTATGCAGGAAGTACAGTTTATAATATCCCCTATCTTTATAAGCTGGATCAGAGAGTGGATATGGAGAGACTTCGCAGGGCTCTGCAAGAAACCCTGCTGGCTCATCCGTATCTTTTCATGACGCTTCGGAAGGAGGAGGGAGAGGTCCGGGCCGTTAGGGATCTGAACATAGGATCGGATACAGAACAGCTGATCATGATCTCGGATCAGGAGCCGGTTAATGAAGATCTGGTAAGACCCTTTGACCTGACCTCCGGAGAGAGACTGTTCCGCGTGGAGCTTATTAACACGGAAAGTGGGAAATATCTTTTTATTGACGTACATCATATTGTTTGTGATGGCAGCTCCCTGACCATATTCTTTAGGGATCTGAATGCGGCTTATCACGGTGAGAAAGTGCCTCAGGAGGAGTTTACCGGTTTCGAAGTGGCTCTGGATGAAGAACACGCACTTAAAACCGATCGTCCGGCGGCTGCCCAAGCCTGGTACGACAGCATCTTCCTTGGCTGCGGCGGAGAGACGCTGCCTCAGAAGGATGGAAAGCCCACAGAGGAGAGAATTGGGATGATCGAAACTTTGGGCACAAGCAGCGCCGACAGGGTTCGGGCATTTTGTGCGAAGAACGGTCTTTCACTCAATGCATTCTTTACGGCTGCCTTCGGTCTCGCTCTGCAGACCTATACGGCATCCGAACAGGCTGTATTTTCCACAATCTACAACGGAAGAAGTGATTCCAGAACAGAACGCAGTATCTCCATGTTTGTAAAGACGCTGCCGGTTCTCTATGTGGCGGATCTGCAGAGTACTGTCATCGAAACCGTTCTGAACTGTCAGAACTATCTCATTTCTGCCATGGCAAATGATATCTGCAGCTTTGCCCGGATCAAGAAGAACTACGGGATCGGCGCTGATATCTCCTTTGCTTTTCAGGGTGAAATGGAGGATACGGAGGAGGCGGAGCTATGCGGTTATCCTGTGACGGTAACGGATATGGCGCTGTCTCAGGCAAAGGCATTGCTGAGTGTGGATATCGTTCTGGACCGGGATACGGTAAGGTTCATCGGTGAATATCTGCCCTCTGCTTATTCGGAATATACAGTAAAGGGATTGATCCGTCTTGTGGATCAGATCATCGGTGAGTTCATTTGTAAGGATAAGGTATCGGAAATT
>CADBRW010000095.1 GCA_902797155.1 uncultured Lachnospiraceae bacterium | reverse complement strand
GATGTTTGGGTCTTACGCGACAGGAATCTGTGAACCGTGTCAGGTTGGGAACAAAGCAGCACTAAGCAGAACCTCCTTGTGTGCCGTAAGGCAGCCTGGACTGAGTTGGCTGTTCTGGTTCCGCTCATGGACGCCTTTCAAAGCCGATCGCGCGGTATAAGAAGAAAACGAGTACAGGATGGGATCAGACCTTCTGGGAGTCTGACCCCATCCTGCCCATTTTTGTGTAAAAAAACTTTGTAAAAAATGACAAAATGTAAAAAATAAGTGGTAATTACCTCTAAAAAGTGATATTATACGATAGATAGATTATTGCATCCGTTCCTCGGACGCTTAATCGTTGTGCGTTTTTGCCGAAACGGAGAATTCGGCAGAACGTGGGAAAATGAGGGGTTGGCAGCATATGAACTACGCAGAAGTAATTGAATTTGTGAAAAAGAAGACGGCGGAAACCAACCGCCCGAATCCGTATCCGTTCAGAAACCGTTTTGAGCATATCATGCGTGTGTATCGGTGGGCTATCCGCCTGCAGGCAAAGCTCGGCGGTAATCTGGATGTTATTGTTTTGTCCGCACTTCTGCATGATGTCGGCTGGGACGAGAACCGTCCCCACGAGGAAGTGAGTGCGGAGATTGCCGTTGAATATCTGGATTCCATCGAGATGGATCCGGAGACCATCAAGAGAGTCGGGGAGATCATCCTGCTCCATAATGACAAGGATACCGATAAGGACCTGTCTTTGGAGTGCAAGATCGTGATGGATGCCGACCTTCTGGATGAGGTGGGTGCTTTGGGGATCATGTGGGACTGCATGGCAACTGCTCTTGATGATGAGGCAAGCTACAAGAGAGCATATTACCGGATCAAAGAGTATTATCGGATCAACAAGCCGAAGGTGCGCCGCTGTAAGACGGATGCGGGCCGCGCGGAGTATACCAAGCGGATGCAGGCGATTGAGGCGTATATTTACCAGCTTGAGAAGGAACTTTTCTAGGTCCGGATTTCATATGTAAGAAGAGAAAGGCAGGAGAGTATGGGAAATCGAGTTTTTCGAATCATTTTAGGTATCGTTCTTGCGATTGCAGCGCTGGTTGCAATCTACATCTTCCTTCCGGGATCTGCTAAGAATCCCATGACCGAATTCTTCCAGAAGACATTCCAGAAGGACACCTATGCAGTGGCTGAGTATTATCAGAAGCAGGAGGTTCCGAAGCGCGAGATCAAGTTCGGTGAGATGATGGCAAACTGTGGCGGTTCTTCCGCATGGGTTGTTGAGAACCTTCAGGAATCTGAAGACGGAACCACCGGTATCTACACCGTGCATGCATATGCATACAAGGTGGACGTTTCCATGGAGCATGAAAACGGTCAGGAGAATGCCCTTTCCTATTCACAGGCAGAGGTAGAGGTTCGTTTCGAAGTTGAGAAGAAGGCAAAGGACACCTACATTACCACCAGCTACAGCGTATTTGTCAATGAAGATCCTATGAATGACTTCTATAAGGAGCAGGCGCTTGACAATCTTGCCGGAAAGGCAAAGGCAAATATTGCCAACGAGAAGGAAAGACAGAAGCGTGACGCTGCAACATCAGAAGCAAAGTGATCTGATGAACAGCAAAAACCCGACCGACAGCATGAAAATGTGTCGGTCGGGTTTTTTGTTATCATATCTGACATAAATGTGAAGTGGGCGTTGTAACTCTTTCACGCAAGGGAGTCGATCATTTCCGTGATGATGGTAATGGCATCCCGTTCCTTGTTGTGGCTCATGGCTTCGATGTAGCTGTCCTTCTTCTCGAAGGTTTCGTGAATGGCTGCAACGAGAACGTCTTTGGTCAGCTCTTCCTCCTCGATAACCTTGCTGTATCCGCTCTTCTCGAAGGAACGGGCGTTCAGGATCTGATCTCCCCGGCTCTGGGCCTTGGAAAGGGGGATCAGGATGTTGGGCTTGCGGAGTGCCAGAAGCTCACAGATGGCGTTGGCTCCTGCGCGGGAGATGATCACGTCCGCCAGAGCGAAAAGGTCCGCCAGCTCCTGCTTCACATACTCAAACTGCTTATAGCCTTCCAGTCCGTTCTTGGAGGGGTCGGTCTTATCCTTTCCGCAGATATGGATGACATTGTATTCCTTCAGGAGATCCTTCAGAGCCTCCCAGATCGCGGCATTGACTGCGGCACTTCCGGTGCTTCCTCCCACGATCAGAAGCGTGGGCTTCTTCTCCTTGAAACCGCAGAAGGTAAGGGCCTTCTCCGGATCCCCTTTAAAGAGCTCCTGCCGGATAGGCGTTCCGGTTACGGTTGCAACTCCCTCGGGGAAGCTTGCGGCGGTCTCCGGGAAATTACAGCAGATCCGGGTGGCCTTCGGAAGTGCGATCTTATTCGCAAGTCCGGGGGTCATATCCGACTCGTGGATCACGACGGGGATCTTCTTCTTCTCTGCAGCCAGGACCACGGGAACGCTGACGAAGCCTCCCTTGGAGAAGACCACATCCGGCTTCAGCTGCTTCATCAGCTTCTTTGCCTGACGGAAGCCCTTTATCACACGGAAGGGATCGGAGAAATTGCGCAGGCTGAAATACCGGCGCAGCTTGCCTGAGGAGATCCCGTAGTAAGGGATCCCGGCTTCCTCGATCAGCTTCTTCTCGATGCCGTCATAGGTGCCGATATAGGAGATCTCGTATCCCATTTCCCGAAGCCTTGGCAGCATGGCGATATTCGGAGTAACGTGTCCGGCGGTTCCGCCGCCGGTCATGACTAATTTCTTCATAAATCCTCCCATCAGACGGTGATTCTCAAAAGACGTGTTCTTATCATATCATCTTTGCCTGAAAATGTGAATATAGAACGGGAAACGGATTGGATGAGAGACCCGTCCGTCAGCCGTCGATACCTTTACACCCGGGCAAAGAAATGATTGAAAGACACGCCTTATTTTGGTATGATAAAAGGCGGTATTACGTATCAGAAGCCACAAGGCTTATGAGATAAAAACGGGAGGAAAGAAAAATGGCGCAGAAGATTTCATTTGATTTTACCAACACAAAACAGTTTGCAGATGATGCTGACATCGCGGCTATTAAGGACCGTGTGATCGCAGCGAAGAAGACTCTGGTTGAGAAGACCGGCGAGGGAAATGATTTCCTCGGATGGATCGATCTTCCGGTAGATTATGACAAGGAAGAGTTTGCACGGATCAAGGCAGCGGCTGCAAAGATCCAGAGCGATTCCGACGTACTTCTGGTAATCGGTATCGGCGGTTCCTACCTGGGAGCCCGGGCAGCCATCGAGGCACTGCGCCATGGATTCTATAATGTGGTAGATAAGAGCATCCGCAAGACACCGGAGATCTACTACTGCGGAAATAACATTTCCAGCACCTATATCAGCGAGCTCTGCGATGTGATCGGAGACAGAGATTTCTCCATCAACGTTATCTCCAAGTCCGGAACAACGACCGAGTGCTCCGTGGCATTCCGTCTCTTCAAGCAGATGCTTGAGAAGAAGTATGGCAAGGCAGAGGCTGCAAAGCGTATCTATGCCACCACCGATAAGGAGAAGGGTGCGCTGAAGACACTCTCCAACTCTGAAGGCTATGAGACCTTTGTGGTACCGGATGATGTAGGAGGACGTTTCTCCGTACTTACTGCTGTAGGGCTTCTTCCCATCGCAGTATCCGGCGCAGATCTGGATAAGCTGATGGAAGGTGCAGCAAACGGACGTAAGTACTGCCTGGAGAATGGTTTTGATGACAACGATGCTCTGAAGTATGCGGCAGTCCGCAATGTGCTTCATGAGAAAATGGGACTCGGCATGGAGATCCTCGGCAACTTCGAGCCGGCACTCCACTATGTGACCGAGTGGTGGAAGCAGCTCTACGGCGAGAGCGAGGGCAAGGACGGAAAGGGTATCTTCCCGGCAGGCGTTGACTTCACCACAGATCTTCACTCCCTGGGACAGTTCATCCAGGAAGGAACCAAGAACCACTTCGAGACATTTATCAATGTTCTGAATCCGAAGAAGACGGTTACCATGGAACTGGAAGAGACAGATCTGGACGGCCTGAACTATCTGGCAGGAAAGACCGTGGACTTCATCAACAAATGTGCCATGAACGGAACCATCCTGGCTCATGTGGATGGCGGCGTTCCGAATATCCGCATCGACATGGATGAGATCGATGAGCTGGCTCTCGGTGAGCTCTTCTACAAGTTCGAGTTCGCATGCGGTGTCAGCGGCTACGTACTGGGTGTGAATCCCTTCAACCAGCCGGGTGTTGAGAGCTACAAGAAGAACATGTTTGCCCTTCTTGGCCGCCCGGGCTACGAAGAGAAGACAGCCGAGCTTCGCGCAAGACTGGGACAGTAATGAAAAATTGGGAGCAGACATATCCGTCTGCTCCCTTCTGTAGTTAAGGCACAGCGCCGACAATAGGTGAGAGATGGAATTATTTACGTATGTGGCTCCATGCCATTTCGGCCTGGAGGCAGTTCTGAAGAAGGAAATACAGGCCCTGGGCTACGAGATCGTCTCCGTGGAAGACGGCCGCGTGGTCTTTCGCGGTGATGCCATGGCCATCGCCCGCAGCAACATTTTCATTCGTACTGCGGAGCGGATCCTGCTGCTCTCGGCAGAGTTCACGGCTACCACCTTTGATGAGCTCTTTGAGGGCACCAAGGCTGTCCCCTGGGAGCGGTATCTTCCGCGAAATGCGAAGTTCTGGGTGACCAAGGCCACCACGAACCGCAGTGCGCTCTTCAGCGCTTCCTCCATTCAGTCCATCGTAAAGAAGGCTATGGTGGACCGGCTCCGGGGTACCTATCATGTGGAGCATTTTGCGGAGGACGGAGACGAGTATCCGGTGCGGGTATTCATTCTGAAGGACCGGGTCACCATCGGCCTGGATACCTCCGGTGTTTCACTGCACAAAAGAGGCTACCGTAAGCTGGTGGGCAAGGCCCCGATCTCGGAGACTCTGGCTGCCGCTCTGCTTATGCTGACGCCATGGAGGGAGGACAGGATCCTGGTGGATCCCTTCTGCGGCAGCGGTACATTTCCCATAGAAGCCGCACTGATCGGTGCCAATATTGCACCGGGAGTGAACCGTGAATTTACGTCGAATACCTGGCAGAAGCTGCTGGACAGAAAGCAGTGGTATGCGGCATATGATGAGGCGCGCAGCCTGGAGCGGACGGATATACGGATGCATCTGCAGGGCTACGACATCGACGGGGAGATGGTAAAATGTGCCATGCAGAACGCCAGGGAAGCGGGTGTGCTGGAGCACATACATTTCCAGGCCAGGGATGTGGCGGATCTCCGTCATCCGAAGCCCTACGGATTTCTCATTACGAATCCGCCCTACGGTGAGCGGATCTCTGAGAAGGAAGAACTTCCCGCGCTATACAGAACGCTGGGAGAGGTGTATGCGGGGCTGGATAAATGGTCCATGTACATCATCACCTCCTATGAGGATGCCGAGAAATATATCGGCCGGAAGGCGGATAAGAACCGGAAGATCTATAACGGTATGATCCGGTCATATTTCTATCAGTTCATGGGCCCCAGGCCGCCGAAGCGCCAGGCCCAATCTGTGACATGAGGTGTGTTCATTGAAGAAATGGATAATACTCCTTCTGCTGCTGGGGATCGTGGGAACCGTGGTGTTCCTGCAGACAGACCGGCCGCAGAAGCGGATAGAGAAAAATGAAAGATATAAGGAAAGTGTGGAACAGTTCCGGCGCGATACGGTGGAGCGGTCCTCGGAGGATGAGATTGAGATCCTTCTGGATGGGGTCAGTCTGAAGAATTTCGGTTACCACATACGGATGTCGGAGGATCTGAAGCTCCTCTGCCCGGAGCGCTTTTTTGCGGATGTACTTGGATGCTCCATCATCCGGTATGCCACGGGAGATGTATCCGTTGAGCGTGGAAATACCCGGATCCTTCTTAAGGAGAACAGTACGGTTGCCCAGATCGACGGACAGAGTGCCGAGATCGATACTCCCTATCAGTTTGATAAGGATGAACAGCAGCTGTACCTGCCGGTGGAACGCCTGATGAGCGCCATGGGCTATGACGTGGAGCTTTCCTATGCGGAGAATACCGTGAATTTCAGGGAAGTGGTTGCCAGCAATCCTCTTCCGGCCCGCTATGATATGCGGGAGAAGAACCGGGTGACACCGGTCCGGGACCAGGGGAAATACGGTACCTGCTGGGCCTTTGCGTCATTGGGTGCTCTGGAGACCACCCTTATGCCCTATGAGGAAAATGTGTACTCCACCGATCACATGACACTGAACAACAGTTATCGTCTGGCACTCTCCGCCGGCGGAGAGCATACCATGAGCATTGCCTATCTTGCCGCTTGGCAGGGGCCGGTATATGAGGACCAGGATCCCTACGGCGACGGCGAGACCGTGGATGGACTTTCGGCGGTAAAGCATCTGGAAGAGGCTATCGTCATCAATGAACGGGATGATGAGATCATAAAGAGCGCCATTTACCGGTACGGCGGTGTGGAGACCTCGCTCTACCTGGGAATGGAATACTCAGGCTATGATTCCCAGTATTACAATATCAGTACGGCAGCATATTTCTATAACGGCGAGGAAAAACCGAATCACGACGTGGTGGTCGTAGGATGGGATGATACGTATCCCAGGACCAATTTCGCCATTCAGCCGGAGCGGGACGGAGCCTATATCTGCAAGAACAGCTGGGGAGAAGAGTTCGGAGATGGCGGTTACTTCTATGTTTCTTATGAGGACAGGAATCTCTGCGGACAGTCCATCGTATACACCCGTCTGGAGGATGCCGACAATTATCAGCACATTTATCAGTCGGACCTGCTTGGCTGGGTGGGAGAGCTGGGCTTCGGAAAGGAAGAAGCTTACTTCGCGAACTGTTACACCGCCGAGGGAGACGAGGAGCTGGCTGCGGTTTCCTTCTATGCAACCGGACCGCGTACCCTGTTCTCCGTTTATTATGTGCCGGAAGTAAGCGGCCCGGAGGATCTCGGGAAAAGGGAATTCCTGGTATCCGGAGAGACCCGGTATGCCGGGTATTACACGGTTAAGATCCCGGAACCGCCGGAGCTGGTGAAGGGGCAGAAATATGCGGTGGAGATCCAGGTGACCACGCCGGGCTCCAAGCGCCCCATCGCTGTGGAATATGCCGCGGATGAGCGTTCGAAACAGGCGGACATCACAGATGGAGAAGGATACATCAGCCTTTACGGAGAGGTATGGAACAGCGCGGAGGAATCCGGCTGCAACGTCTGCCTGAAGGCATTTACAAATGACAGAGAAGTGAAAGCGGACGAGGCAGATAAGGATGCTTCGTCGGAAAGTGAGGAGAAATGAAACTGATCTTTGCTACAGGAAATGAGAATAAAATGCGGGAGATCCGCCAGATCTTCGGGGACTTCGGATTCGAGATCCAGTCCATGAAGGAAGCGGGTGTGGATCTGGATATCGTTGAGGACGGAACCTCCTTCCAGGAAAATGCCCTGATCAAGGCGAGAGCGGTTCACGAGGCTACGGGCGCCCTGGTGCTGGCGGATGATTCCGGTCTGGAGATCGATGCACTGGGAAGAGAACCCGGGATCTATTCCGCACGTTACATGGGTGAGGATACCTCCTATGATATTAAGAATGCAAATCTGATCGACCGAGTGAAGGATGTGCCGGAGGACCGGCGCGGCGCTCGTTTCGTCTGTGCGGTGGCAGCCGTGCTTCCGGACGGAAGAAGTCTGGTGCAGACCGGTATAATGGAAGGCCGTGTGGCATATGAGACGGCAGGAGAGAACGGGTTCGGCTATGATCCTCTGTTCTTCCTTCCCCAGTACGGGAAGACTTCTGCGGAACTTTCTCCGGAGGAGAAGAATGCCATCAGCCACAGAGGACAGGCGCTTCGTATGATGAAGATCGCGCTGGAGGCCATGCTATGAATCCGGGTAAGATCCTTGTCATGAGCGATTCTCACGGAACCGCGGCCTATGCGCTGCAGGCCATTGAGAGGGAGAAACCCTTTGACCTTCTGGTTCATCTCGGAGACGTGCAGGGACACGATCAGGAGATACAGAAGGCTGCGGTATCCCCCTGCTATTTCGTCCGCGGGAACTGTGATTATGACGGGAATCTTCCCACATTTACCGTGTTTCAGATCGGAACGCATAAGGTGTATGCGGCACACGGACATCGAAACCACGTGTCCTTCGGAACGGAGAATCTGGAGATGTGTGCCATGCAATACGGATGTGACATCGCCATGTACGGTCATACCCACGTTCCGGATCTCAGGGAGAAGGAGAAGATCACGGTTCTGAACCCGGGAAGCATCTCGCTTCCCAGGCAGACCAATCCCAGAAGGTCCTATGTGGTCATGACCATAGATCAGAAAACGGGGAAGATCGATTATGAACTGAAATTCCTGTAAAGAATAGGGAGTGAAGATGAAAAAAGGCGACATCATCGAGGGAACCATCGAAAAATACAGCTTCCCAAACAGGGGGAGCTTTGTGTATGAGGACCGGAAGATCAATGTGAAGAATGCGCTTCCGGGTGCGAAGGTCCGTATACGTATAACGAAAAAGAAAACCGGATATGCAGAGGGAATGGTGCTGGACACGCTGAAGGCTTCGCCGTATGAGACTAAGAAACCGGTGTGTCCGCATTTTTATGAATGCGGGGGATGCACCTATCAGCATGTGGCCTATACCAATCAGCTCCGGATCAAGGAGCAGATGGTGAAGGATCTGCTCCTGCCGGTGGTGCCGGAGCTTCCCTGGGAGGGGATCCTGTCTTCCCCTGATCCCCTGCAGTACCGGAACAAGATGGAGTTCACCTTCGGGGATGCGGAGAAGGACGGTCCCCTGACTCTGGGTCTGCACAGACTGGGTTCTTCCTACGATATTCTGGAGATCCGGAACTGTGCGCTGGTGCGGCCGGCCTGGAACGAGATCCTGAAGTATACGCAGAAATTCTTCCGGGATCATAAGGTGTCCTTCTATCACAGAATGCAGCATTTCGGCATCCTGCGTCATCTGGTGGTGCGCCAGTCCTTTGCGGACGGCGGGATCCTGGTGAATCTGGTGACCACCACGAAGCATGCGCTGACGGAACCGAAGGCGGAGACGGCACTTCGGGTGACCGATGGGGCTGCGCCATCGAAGGAGACGGGCACCGGTGAGGAGGAAGGACTTCGGAATCAGATCATCGAAGAGCTGCATCTGCCGGAATATGTGGCAGGGCTTGTTTCGCTGGAGGCATCCGGCAAGTTCGAGACCCTGACATCCCACAGCCATCTGGCAGGGGTGCTTTATACGGAAAATGACTCGCTGTCCGATGCGGTGAAGAGTGATTCCACCACGCTCCTGTACGGACAGGATCATCTGATGGAGGAGGTGCTGGGACTGAAATTCAAGGTGTCCCCTTTTTCCTTCTTCCAGACAAATACAAGGGGATGCGAGGTCCTTTACGGAAAGGTGCGGGAGTATGTGCTCTCCGTGTACGATGAGGCAGTGGGAAATGCAGGAGTGATCTATGATCTCTACAGCGGAACCGGCACAATAGCACAGATGCTGGCACCGGTTGCAAGAAAGGTCTACGGGATCGAGATCGTGGAGGAGGCCGTGGAGGCTGCCTGCGAGAACGCAAGGCTGAATAAACTTAAGAACTGCGAGTTCATCGCAGGAGATGTGCTGCAGAAGCTGGAAGAGATCGAAGAGAAACCGGACTTCATCATCCTGGATCCGCCACGGGACGGCTGTACGCCCAAGGCCCTGGCGAAGATCATCGATTACGGAGTTCCCTATATGGTCTATATCAGCTGCAAGCCGACTTCCCTGGCGAGGGATCTGGTGACACTTCAGGCCAGAGGATATCGGGTGCTGCGCGCCTGCGCCGTTGATGAATTCCCAAACACCCAGCATGTGGAGACCGTCGTTTTGCTTGGGAAGGAGAAGTAATTTATTCTGTTTAAAATAACACGCGAGTGTGGTACAATAATATTATCTATGACGTTTATAGAGGAGGGGTTGCTTATGAAGTTTTACAAGGTAGATGATCAGATCGTTATTGCTGAAAGCCTTTCCGTAGGAGAGGAGATCATTCCGAATACAACGGATGCTGCAGGGGAGAAGCATGTTCCTGTGATCGCGGCAGACGGTGAAACAGTCACCGTTACCGTGGGTTCTGTGGAGCATCCCATGCTGGAGGCCCATTTTATCCAGTGGATCGTACTGGAGACGGAAGGCGGATATCAGAAGAAATGCCTGACTCCGGGTGTTAAGCCGGAGGCGGTTTTCAAGACTGCAGAGAAGGTTGTAGCGGCTTACGAGTATTGCAATCTGCATGGTCTCTGGAAGGCGGAGGCCTAGATTTAGGTTTCAACACTTTGCCTAAAATGACCGAGGGGGTGGCCATTTATGGAAAAGTACCAATTAGATTCAACTGAATTTGCCCTGTGGGAGAAGTCCTGTGTGCCCATGGCCGTCTATCAGTTTATCGACAGACGTGTGGTCACGATCGTCCTTTCCGCCGGATTCTGTACGCTGTTTGGGATTGAAAAGGACGAAGCGTACGAATTGATGGATAACAATATGTATCGGGATACGCATCCGGATGATGTGGTTCGGATCGCCGATGCTGCGTTTCATTTTGCCACGGAGGACTGCGGATACAATGTGGTCTATCGTACGAAGGTGGGAGATGAGTATAAGATCATCCATGCCTATGGGGAGCATGTTCTTACAGAGGACGGTACCAGGCTGGCGGTGATCTGGTATTCGGATGAGGGCATCTATGATCCGGAGCTTGAGAAGTCGGACAGTGAGCTTCATCAGCGCTTTAACCGGATGATGGAGCAGGAGAGTAATTTCCACAAAAACTACTTCGATCACCTGACCGGACTTCCGGCCATGACGTATTTCTTTGAGCTTGCCGTTGCAGCGAGAAAGCGTTATTCAGAAGAGGGGAAGCAGATGGCGATCCTGTATCTGGATATGAACGGCATGAAATACTATAACGGCAGATACGGATTTGCTGAGGGCGACAAGCTGCTGAAGGATGTGTCCAAGATCCTGGTGCGGGAATTCAGCAATGAGAACTGCAGCCGTTTTGCGCAGGATCATTTTGCAGTATATACGGATGCGGACCGTTTGGATGAACGCCTGGATGTGCTGCTTCGGGATGTGGGCAAGGCAAATGAAGGAAATTCCCTTCCGCTTCGCATCGGCATTTATGTGGATGATGACAAGGGCGTGGATATCAGCGATGCCTGTGACCGCGCCAAGATGGCCTGCGATCTTAAGAAAGAGATCTATTCATCCGCCTATCATTACTATAGTGCGGATATGCTTTCCGTTGCGAGAAATCATCAGTATATCCTGGATCATTTTGAACAGGCGATGCAGGAGAACCGGATCAAGGTATATTATCAGCCCATCGTACGGGCTGCCAACGGAAGAGTCTGTGATGAGGAAGCCCTTGCCCGCTGGGATGATCCGGAGCTGGGATTCCTTTCGCCTGCAGAGTTTATTCCTGTTTTGGAGGAGGCCAGGCTGATCTATAAGCTGGATCTCTTTGTGCTGGATAAGATCCTGGAAAGGATCAATGAACAGCAGAAATCGGGACTCTTTATCGTACCGCTTTCCATTAATCTGTCCCGCTATGATTTCGAATCCTGTGATATCGTGGAGGAGATCCGGTCCAGAGTGGATGCGGCGGGAGTTTCGCACGACCTGATCACGGTGGAGGTCACCGAGAGCGTGGTCGGGAATAATTTCGAGTATATGAAGCGACAGATCGCCAGGTTCAGGGATCTGGGCTTTGCTGTATGGATGGACGACTTCGGAAGCGGATATTCATCCATTGATGTGCTTCAGACCATCCGCTTCGATCTGATCAAGTTCGATCTTCGTTTTATGCGGCAGTTTGATCAGGGAGAGGAAACCAAGATCATCCTCACCGAGTTGATCAAGATGGTCATTGCCCTTGGACTGGATATGGTCATGGAGGGCGTGGAGACCCAGGAGCAGGTGGATTTCCTTCGGGAGGTCGGCTGCAGGAAGCTGCAGGGATATTTCTACTGCAAGCCCATTCCCTACGAAGGGATTCTGGAAAGATACCGGACAGGGGTTCAGATCGGGTTCGAGAATCCGGAGGAATCCGAGTATTATTCCGCTATCGGAGGGATCAATCTCTACGATCTTGCTGTGGTTGCCCACGAGGACCAGGAATCCGTTCAGAAGTATTTCGATACGATCCCCATGACTGTCATCGAGATGGACGGGGATGATTTCCGTATCGTTCGAAGTAATAAGGCATATCGTGACTTTATGCGGCGCGAGTATGGGATCTCACCCGACGGCCTTCATGTTCACTATGAGAAGGGAAGGCACGAGCGCTGGTTTTCCGTGCTGAGTGAGATCAAGAAGATCGCCGATACAGGAGACCGAAGCTTCCTAACCGGACAGGTGGACAACGGGAATACCGTTCATACCTTTATGAGGAGGATCGCAGTGAATCCGGTGACGGGAACTGTGGCTACGGTTCTTGCCATCCTTGCCATTGTGGAAGAGAAGAACCAGACGGATCTGTCCTATGCCCATGTGGCAAATGCTCTTTCCACGGACTATTTTGCACTGTATTATGTAAACTTAGAGACGGAACATTTTACCGAATACCATTCCAGAACAAAGACCGGGAATTTGGCAGTGGAGAGACATGGAGAGAACTTCTTCAGTGAGAGCCGGAAGGATGCTCTAAGCTTCCTCTATGAAGGGGACCAGGAGTACTTCCTGGCGAACTTCACCAAAGAAAATGTGATCCGGAATATGGATGAGCATGAGTCCTTTACCCTGACCTACCGTCTGATGATGAAGGGTGTGCCCACCTACGTTAATATGAAGGCTGTCCGAATGGGTGAAGGCAGCAAGTATATCATCATCGGTGTCAACAATGTGGATGACCAGATGCGCCAGAAGGCGGCGTTGGAGCAGATGAGACAGGAGCAGGTTGCGTACTCCCGGATCATGGCTCTCTCCGGAGATTTTGTATGCATTTATATCGTTGATCCTGAGACTAACGATTATTCCGAATACAGTGCGGCTTCGGATTTTGCAAGCCTGGGACTTGCCAAGTCCGGTAAGAATTTCTTCGAACAGTCACTGGTCCATGCGAAACAGGCTATTTACCCAGATGACCTGGAACGCTTCAGTTCCATGTTCACCAAGGAAAATGTGCTGGGCGTGATCGAGAAGAACGGTGTCTTCGGTGTGGAGTACCGGCTCATGCTGGACGGGAACCCGACCTACGTGAATCTGAATGCTGCCAAGACTCAGGAAAGAGACGGGACCAAGCTGATCATCGGAGTGATCAACAAGGATGCCCAGGTTCGAAGAGAGCAGGAATATGCCCACAGCCTTTCCCTGGCCCGCGCGAAGAGCAACAGAGATACACTGACGGGTGTGAGAAACCGGACCGCATTTACGGATGCGGAGGAGCAGCTGGACCGTCAGATGGATCAGGACCAGCCCCTGGAGTATGCCATCGTGCTGTTCCACGTAAGTACCGGGGAACCGGGATCGGAGGATGCGGTGCTGAAGACGGCCTGCAGTACCATTTGCCAGGTATTTAAAAGAAGTCCGGTCTTCCGGATCGGAAATGATGAGTTTGCGGTCATTGCCCAGGGGCATGACTATGACCATATTGACGAGCTGATAGCCGGAATGAAGGAACAGGCAGGAGAGGAGCTGGCGGGACAGTCAGGCTCCGTGGCCATCGGAATGGCCAGATATGCCAACGACAAAGATGTGATGTCCGTATTTGAGCGTGCAAACGCTTCAATGAATAACTAAGAGGAGTAAAGGAGAACAAAGGAACATGTTACTAAATGCGATCATCGGCGGGATCGGAGCGCTTTTCATCATTGGTGCCATTGCACTGGGCGTTCGTGCCGGAATGAACAACAAGGTGAGCAAGAAGAAGGACGGCGACGATACCGTGATCGAGGTTGGAAGCGGAAAGGGGAACAAAACCCTTGTGGGAGTCCTGGCAGGTGTCGGTGTGATCCTGGTCATATTCTCCCTGTCATTTACCATTATCCCTACCGGATTCACAGGTGTGCGTGTGACCTTCGGTCAGGTGGAGCAGAACACCCTGCCCCACGGTTTCAATTTCCATCTTCCGCTCATTCAGGAGATCGTAACGGTCAACAACAAGCAGCAGGATATCAAGTTTGACAATCCCATCACATCCGAGACCAGTGAGCGAAATGAGGTGACCTTCCAGGGTATCACAGTGACCTATCAGATCAATCCGGAGAAGTCAGCATGGATCTATGCAAATGTTACGAATTACGAGCAGGGTCTGGTAAATGAATCGCTGGTGGCTTCTTCCATCAAGACCACTTCGAAGACCCTTTCCCCTGTGGACTGTACGAACCGAAGCATCCTGGAGCCCATCGCCAAGGACAATATCCAGAAGTCACTGGATGAGAAGTACGGTGAACAGGTCGTTCACGTGAACAAGGTGGTCATTTCCGATGCAACCTTCGATCAGGAGTATGACCAGAAGATCGCCAAGAAACAGCAGGCACAGATCGATTACGAGACACAGCAGATCGAGAACAAGAAGAACATCGAGAAGGCCGAGGCGGATGCGCAGGTGCGCAAGACCCAGGCAGAGGCAGAGGGTAAGGCCAAGGTCATTGCCGCAGAGGCAGAAGCCGAAGCAAACCGGAAGCTGTCTGAGTCCATCGATGCAAATGTCCTGAAGCATAAGTACTATGAGACCTGGGACGGCAAGCTTCCTA
Source organism: uncultured Lachnospiraceae bacterium (assembly GCA_902797155.1). Classification (GTDB taxonomy): domain Bacteria; phylum Bacillota; class Clostridia; order Lachnospirales; family Lachnospiraceae; genus Eubacterium_Q. The sequence goes on along the minus strand of CADBRW010000095.1, from coordinate 5,584 downwards.
CCACCATTGTGGGAGATGAGGCTGCCCAGATCATGCTGGAGGTTGGTGTAGATCAGGCGACGGCACAGAAGCAGACACCTGCCACAACGGCACCGGTTCAGCAGACCACGGAGTCCACGGAAGCTCCGGCAGAAGGAAACTAAAACCGACGGGTCGGAGAGGAAAGACTGGGTGACAAACGGGGGACGGTTCCGGACAGATCGGGGACGGTTCTGGACTGTCCAGAACCGTCCCCGATCTGTCCGGAACCGTCCCCATTCTGTCCGTTCTTAATCTGTCAGTGAATCATAGGGAGAATATACATGGAAAAGAAATTACTGGTTCTCGATATTGACGGAACCCTTGTAAATAACGAAAAGCAGATCACACCGAAGACAAAGAAAGCACTTTTTGCCGCCATGGAAGCAGGTCACAGCGTAATGATCGCCTCCGGCCGGCCCACACCGGGAGTACAGCGCTATGTGGAGGAGCTTCGGCTTGCGGAATACGGCGGGTATACACTGACCTACAACGGAGCCCGGGTACAGGACTGCAGGACCGGGAGAGAGCTTTATGAAAAAAGACTGCCCAACTCCATGCTGAGACCGATCTACGAATACGCCGAGCGGAATGATCTGGGAATCATCACCTATGAGAAGGATATGGCCCTGGATCCCCAGGTTCTGTCCGGCCGGCGGCTGGATGACTGGATCCTGTGGGAGGCGAAGATCAACGGTCTCACCGTTGGGGTACGGGAAGATTTTCTGGATTATGTAAACTATGACGTTTATAAAGTCCTGCTGACGGCAGACCCGGAGAGGTCGGAGCATCATATGAAGGAGCTCCGGGAATTATTGGGGCCGCAGGCAAATGTTATGCGTTCCGAGGCCTTTTTCATCGAAGTGACGGCACGTCATATCGACAAGGCGCGTACTCTGGCAAAGGTCATCGGTCCCATCGGAGTCTTCCAGAACAATACCATCTGCTGCGGAGATGCCTTCAATGACATTTCCATGGTGAAATACGCAGGGATCGGTGTGGCCATGGGAAATGCGAAGCCCGAGGTGAAGGAGGTGGCGGATTATATCACCGCCAGCAATGAAGAGGACGGGATCGCCCAGGTAGTGGAACGGTTCCTGCTGACCGAACCGGATGAGGATGACAACGCCGTATTTAGACAGATGTAAGGAATTGTAATCCGTTTCTGGTTGCTAAACTTGAAAAAGCATATTATAATAGTTCTGTTGCGGTTTCGGACCGATAAGGATGAATGAAGGAGAATTACCTATGAAGGAGAAACGGGAGGTTTTGGAGATCCTGTTCCTGATCCTGCAGGTGGGGATCACCATGCTGGTAACCTTCGGGCTGTGCTTTGCCATCGGCTTTTTCCTGGATAAGAATCTGGGAACCCATCTTCTCTGGTTATTCATCATATTGGGCATCCTCAGCGGATACCGGGCCGTGTACCTGTTGATCCGTAAATACATCAAGGGGAATGCGAATGGGAGAAGCGAGCCGGAATGGGCAAAAGGAGCTTTTCATCCGGATGACGAGGATCCGGAGGGATCGGATAGCGGGAAGGACTCTCGCTGAGCTGATCTTCGGGATCATCCTTGTATGTATGGTTCTGGCCGTGATCGGAGGCATCTTCCTACCGGGAAGATGGTTCTTCCTGGGCGGGCTTCTTGTAGGAGCGGTTGCGGCTGTGCTTCTGGTCATTAATATGTATGACACCATAGAAGCATCACTGATGATGAATGAGAAGAGAGCCAGGTCCTATGGCTCCTGGCACGCAGTGCTGCGCATCCTTGTGACGGCAGTGATCCTCGGAGTGGCCATCTGGATCGATATCTACGCCTTTGTGGGCGTGGCTCTTGGTGTGGCATCCCTGAAGGTGTCAGGGCTTCTGCATATTCCCATAGCGAAGCTCTTCCGAAGGTTTCTTCCGGAGGAGCCGGAAAGCGTACAGGAGCCGGTGGAGAAATCTGAGCCGGATAAGGACCCGTCGTTGGATGACTGATGAGGAGGAACATATGGTTACGGTGGCAGGCAGTTCTCTGTTTCTTGTATTCATAGGCGCACTTTTGCTTTTGAGCCTGATATTTTAAATTACTAAATGTTGGTTAAGGAGGAAGGACAGTGGTACTTAGTCCCACGCCGGGCCCTGTCATCGTGCAGGACGCGGACTTCTACGTACACGAGTTTTTTCCGGTGGATTTCTTCGGAACGACCGTGCACATTACAACTACACATATCTGTACCGTCATCGTGGTGGCAGTCATTATGATCGTAACCCTGATCCTCCGGCACGGATTCTTCAAGGCGGAGAGAGAGGGGAAGATGACCACGGTTTCCACGCTGGTGGAGATGGGAGTGGATGCCCTGACCCATTTCGTTGAGGATTCCATGGGGAAGAAGGGAGCGAAGAAGTACATCAATTACATCGGTGTGCTCTTCATGTATATCTTCTTCTGCAACACCTCGGGCATCTTCGGGCTCCGGCCGCCTACCGCGGATTACGGAACCACTCTGTGCCTGGCACTGATCACCTGGTTGATGATCATGTATGCGGACATCCGCTACAATAAGTGGAACATGGTGAAGGATCTGTTCCAGCCCTTCCCTTTGTTCTTCCCGATGAACGTGATCAGCATGTTCTCCACACCGCTCTCCATGTCCCTCCGTCTCTTCGGAAACGTTCTGGGCGGTACGGTGCTGATGGCACTGTATTACGGCATGCTTCCCTGGTTTGCCAAGCTGGGTATTCCGGCGGCACTGCATGTATACTTCGACATATTCTCAGGTGCCATCCAGACCTACGTGTTCTGTATGCTGACCGTCACATTTGTCTCGAGCAAACGGGGAGATATGGAAGTCTGAAGCTGATATCAAATATGTAAGATATAAACCATAGTAAAATATATGGAGGAAAGAAAGTATGAGTAACTTTAACGGAAATGATCTGGTTCACGCATTCTCCGCACTTGGTGCAGGAATCGCGGTTTGCTCAGGTATCGGTACCGGTATCGGTCAGGGAAATGCAGCCCGCCTCGGTGCACAGGCTGTAGGACGTAATCCGGGTGCCAAGGGTACCATCATGTCCACCATGCTTCTGGGACAGGCAGTTGCAGAGACCACCGGTCTGTACGGTCTGGTCGTATCCCTGCTGCTGATGTTTGTAAAGCCGTTTGATTCATAAAGGGCGCCGTAGGAGTATAAAGAAAGGATAACGGTGACGACATGGTCGCAAATGGTGCAGTTCTTGCAACCGGCCGTATCTTCGGACTGGATAGCCAGCTGCTGTTCGACCTGCTGTTTCAGGGGATCGCTGTCTTTATCCTGTTTCTTTTTGTGGGATATCTCCTCATCAATCCGGTGCGGAAGGCCCTGCAGAACAGACAGGAAAAGGTACAGAAGGATCGTGAATCCGCAGAGAAGGACAAGAAGGATGCAGCGGAGCTGAAGGCCCAGTATGATGCGAAGCTCGCAGGAGTGGAGCAGGAGAAGCTGGAGATCCTCAGCGAAGCCAGAAGAAAAGCGGTTCGAAATGAAAATGATATCATAGATGAGGCAAAAGCCGAAGCCGGCAGGATCCGCGCTTCTGCAGAGCGGGAGGCTGCTCTGGAGAAGGAGAAGGTGAAGGAGGAGGTTCGTTTGGAGATCATAAACGTAGCTTCCGCCATGGCCGGAAAGATGGTGGATGCCGGAATGGATCCCGCAAAACAGGAAGAGCTCCTGCAGGAAACCTTGGATGAGATAGGGGATGAAACATGGCAAAGCAAGTAAGAACGGTATATGGCTCCGCTCTTTTCTCTGCTGCCAGAGACTCCGGACGTCTGACTGAGGTGCGCGAACAGGCGGAGACCATCCTCCTGGCACTGAATGAGAATCCGGATTTCCTCCGCCTTCTGAACCATCCCGAGATCGAGATGAAGGAGAAGGCCGACATGGTGGATGCGGTCTTTGCAGGAAACGCGGATCCGCTGATCACAGGTGCCATCTCAGCCCTCCTTGAAAAGGGGCATGGAAGAGAGCTGGCAAATGTACTGGAGCGTTTTACGGATCTGGCTCTGGAAGAAGAGAAGATCGGTGTGGCCAAGGTGTGCAGCGCCGTGGAGCTTTCCGATGACCAGAAGGAACGGATCCGAAAGAAGCTTCTGGATACCACGGATTACACCTCCATGCGTATTCGGTATGAGGTGGATCCGAAGCTGATCGGAGGCCTCATCATCCAGCTGGGAGACCGGGTGGTTGACAGCAGTCTTTCCTCCAAGCTTGCGAAAATGCGGCGGGATCTGGAGGCCGGGTGCTGACAAGATAGAGAAAGGAACGTAAGTTCATGCAGTTAAAACCAGAAGAGCTTAGCTCGGTTATCAAAAAACAGATAGAGAACTACAAGGTGAAGCTGGAAACCGCAGAAACCGGAACCGTGATCCAGGTTGCGGACGGTATCGCGCGGATCCATGGACTGGACAATGCCATGCAGGGCGAGCTTCTCCTCTTTCCGGGAGAGGTCTACGGTATGGTCATGAACCTGGAGGAAGACAATGTAGGTTGTGTGCTTCTGGGTGACAGCCGTGCCATCAGTGAAGGTGACCTGGTGAAGACCACGGGACGTGTGGTTGAGGTGCCTGTCGGTGATGCCATGCTTGGGCGTGTTGTGAATGCGCTGGGTCAGCCCATTGATGACAAGGGCCCCATCCAGACCACGAAGAGCCGCCGCATCGAGCGTGTGGCACCGGGCGTTATCTCCCGTAAATCCGTGGATACCCCGCTTCAGACAGGTATCAAGGCCATCGATGCCATGGTGCCCATCGGACGCGGTCAGCGTGAGCTGATCATCGGTGACCGTCAGACAGGAAAGACGGCCATCGCACTTGATACGATCATAAACCAGAAGGGCCTGGACGTGTACTGCATTTATGTAGCCATCGGCCAGAAGGCTTCTACGGTTGCAAATATCGTAAAGACACTGACGGAGTATGAGGCCATGAGCTACACCACCATTGTAGCATCTACGGCCAGTGAGATGGCTCCGCTGCAGTATATCGCACCCTACGCAGGATGTGCTATCGGTGAGGAATGGATGGAAGAGGGCAAGGACGTGCTGATCGTTTACGATGATCTCTCCAAGCATGCTCAGGCATACCGTACCCTGTCCCTGCTTCTGAGAAGACCGCCGGGACGTGAGGCGTACCCCGGAGATGTCTTCTACCTGCACTCCAGGCTTCTGGAGCGTGCGGCAAAGCTGTCCGACGAGCTGGGCGGCGGATCCCTTACGGCTCTGCCTATTATCGAGACCCAGGCCGGAGATGTGTCGGCGTATATTCCGACGAATGTCATCTCCATCACTGACGGCCAGATCTATCTGGAGACGGAAATGTTCAACTCCGGTTTCCGCCCTGCGGTAAACCCGGGTCTTTCCGTGTCCCGTGTCGGCGGTGCGGCACAGATCAAAGCCATGAAGAAGATCGCGGCCCCCATTCGTGTGGAGCTGGCGCAGTATCGCGAGCTTGCAGCATTTTCACAGTTCGGTTCCGAGCTGGATGATGATACGAAGGAGAAGCTGGCACAGGGTGAACGGATCCGTCAGATCCTGGTTCAG
>CADBRW010000094.1 GCA_902797155.1 uncultured Lachnospiraceae bacterium | reverse complement strand
TGGCCTTCTCCGCAGCGGGAATCGCCAGCATGGTGCTTCTGGCTGTTTTCCTGAAGAAGAAGGTGGGACGGCTGAACGGCCGGGAGATACTGACCTCTGCCGTGAAGACCATGATCTCCAGTATCGCCATGTTTGTCGTACTCTTCATGCTCTGCAGAGATCTGGAGGACATTATGCCTCTGGACAGAAAGTTCATGCAGCTGCTGGAGGTTGGAATCCTTTTCGTTGTGGGCGTTGCGGTGTTCTTTGTGGTTGCGATCCTGCTTCGGATGCGGGAGGTAGAGGCGGTAAAGAGTATCTTCCTCAGAAAGTTCAAGCGCTAGGATCGGGAAGTGAGGGATCATATGTATCAGGAAATCTCTAAGTTGATACTGTATCGGAACTTCGGCAGAAACAATATCCTGCAGAGGATCAGTGACTGTATTCGGGAGATCGGAGGGCCTAAGACGGATCCGTCCGACGGGGATCTTACTCCGGAACAGAAGTCCGGACTGCAAAGCAGGATATACGAAGCGGTCCATGATCTGCTGGACCTGGCTACGGCCTACGGATTTGACCATGATCTCTGGAGAGACTATCTGGCCTTCCTTCTCATCACCAATGAGAATTCTCTGTCTCTCACAGCGGAAAAAAAGGGCATCGAGGACGGCAGTGTCCGTCAGTTTGCCCTGCAGGATATGAAGGTCTTTGCCCGGCTTTTCGTCTTTGATTTCGGTCCGGCGGAGCAGGCGATGGGAATTGACTGCTTTAAGACCATCACCGATTATCAGGCCATCGAGAAACGGGCACAGAATTATAATAGAAATGTAAGTCTCCGGGTACGGGAAACCAGTGATGCCATCAGCCGGGTGCTGGAGGATTGCGGCATCACCGTCGGGAACCCCGGCGGAGATATGGATCAGGCGGCATCCCGCATGCTGGAGATCCTTTCGGATTTCTACCGGGATTACGGAGTGGGCATGTTCGGTCTGAACAAGGCCTTCCGGATCCGGGAATATGAAGGAAGCGATACTGCCGAGATCGGGTTCCGCGGAAGCGCGGAGGGCAGGAGCATCACATTTCTGCCCATCAACAACATGGACCATGTGATGCTGGATGATCTCATCGGCTACGAGATACAGAAGAAGAAGCTCAGGGATAATACGGAGGCTTTTCTGGCGGGACACAGGGCCAATAACTGTCTGCTGTACGGAGATGCGGGGACCGGTAAGTCCACCAGTATCAAGGCGCTGATCAACGAGTACTATGACCGGGGACTCCGGATGATCGAGATCTACAAGCACCAGTTCCAGTGGCTTTCCTCGGTGATCTCCGAAGTGAAGCACCGCAATTACAAGTTCATCATCTACATGGACGATCTCTCCTTCGAGGATTTCGAGATCGAATATAAATATCTGAAGGCCGTGATCGAGGGCGGGCTTGAGAGCCGGCCGGACAATGTGCTGATCTATGCCACATCCAACCGGAGACATCTCATCAGGGAGACCTGGAACGATACCTCGGATGTGGATCTGGAGAAGCATCGCGGCGATACGCTGCAGGAGAAGCTGTCCCTGGTGGACCGCTTCGGAATCTCCATTCCCTACATGAAGCCGGGAAAGAAGGACTTTATGGAGATCGTACGCCGGCTGGCGGAGCGGAATCCCCACATTTCCATGGACGAGTCGCTTCTGGAACAGGAGGCACAGAAATGGGAAATGTCCCACGGCGGATTCTCGGGACGTGTTGCACAGCAGTTTGTGGATGACCTGGCAGGGAGGAGCACGAAGTGACGAAGAAGGAACGTGTGGCAGCGGTGACCGAAGCCCTGAACCGGGAATACGGAACCGAAATGATGACCTATCTGCATTACGATACGCCCTGGCAGCTGCTCTTTGCGACCATTCTTTCCGCCCAGTGCACGGATGAACGGGTAAATCTGGTCACAAAGGATCTGTATCAGAAGTATACGTCTGTTCAGGATTTCGCGGATGCGGAGCTTTCGGAGTTGGAGAAGGACATCTATTCCACAGGCTTCTATAAGAATAAGGCAAAGAATATCAAGGCCTGCGCCGCGGCGCTTCTGGAACGCTACGACGGCGAGGTGCCCAGGGATATCGACGAGCTCACCTCTCTTCCGGGGGTGGGACGAAAGACCGCAAATGTGGTGAGAGGCAATATCTTCGGAGATGCTTCCATCGTTGTGGATACCCATGTGAAGCGGGTGTCACGTCTGCTGGGACTTACGAAGGAGACGGATCCCGTGAAGGTGGAATATGACCTGATGAAGGTGCTGCCGAAGGAGCAGTGGATCCTGTACAATGTGCAGGTCATCGCGGTGGGCAGGACCTGGTGCATCTCCGGACGCCCGAAATGCGGGGAATGCATCCTGCGGGAATGCTGTAAAACCGCGGAATCATTGAAGAAAAACAAATAAGAAAATTTGGTTAAATAGTTTGACTTTTTCAAACGAAACGTGTAGAACAGTAGATGTATATGGCCGAAAAGGCATGAAGAAAGGATAGGATTATGGTCGATTTCAGCAAGAAGCGTAAGAAAAGCACAAGGATCATTGCTGCAGTGATCTGTGTGCTCCTGGTAGCCGGCATGGTGATCGGGCTTTTGGTTGGATTATAAAATGTACCGCTAGGGAAAGAAGATGAAGAGTATGTGGAAGAAGAAACGGAGGATCGGACCGGCACTGTTCCTGGTGCTGGCTTTTCTGATGCCTCAATTTCCGCTTCCGGTCGAGGCCGCAGCCCCGGAAATGACGATCCGTGAGAATATTTCCGTGGACGGTGTGTCTGTGGGAGGACTTACGGAAGAGGCTGCTCTGTCGAAGCTGCAGACCCGCGAGGAGGAGTATGCCGAGGTCGGCATCACACTTACCAGCGAATTCGGGGATGTGGAGACCACACTCGGAGATCTGGGGGTCTATGGAGACGTAGAGACCGCGGTTCATGAGGCTGTCGGATATGGAAATTCCGGAACCGCATTGAAGCGTTTCAAGGAACAGCATTCCGAGAAGGCACAGGACTTTGAGATCCGGAGGACGGTCAGCAGTGACAGAGTAAAGACCGTGGTGGACGGGGTCCTGGCAAAGGTATTTGACGGCTCCGCAAATGCGCAGCTGATCAAGAAGAGCAAGACCGAGGTCACGGTGGTTCCGGGCAATAACAGTGTCCGTCTGGATGCGGAGAAGACAGGAGATGTGATCGGCTCTGCGGTATCCTTCGGATGGAATCATGAGTCCGTAAGCATTCCCCTTACCATCGTGGAGAGCCAGGGAGATGAGGCGACCAAGGAGCTTTCCTATATCACGGACCTTCTGGGAACCTATACTACGGAGTTCGGTCTGGGAGACCAGGGCAGAAACCAGAATATCGCCCGGGCAGCGGAGCTGATGAACGGTAAGATCGTATATCCCGGGGAAGAGGTTTCCACTTACTACACCATTGATCCGGTGGAGGAGAGTAACGGCTATGCCCTGGCGGGCGTTTTCGTAAACAATGAAGTGGTTCAGGGCGTAGGCGGCGGCGTCTGCCAGATGTCCTCAACCCTGTACAATGCCTTGCTGTGGGCGGAGATCGAGATCGTAAAGCGTGATTATCACGGCCTTCCGGTTGCCTACGTTCCGCTGTCCTATGACGCGACCATGGCAGGCGGATATCTGGACCTGATCTTTAAGAATAATCTGGAGCATCCGATCTATGTGGAGATCGACTGCAATCTGGAGGAAGGCTACATCACTGCAAACATTTACGGACATGAGTACCGGGATCCGCGGCGGACCATCGAATTCGATAATAACATTGTGGAGAAGATCGAGATCCCCGAGGAGATCGAATATACGGAGGATCCGGAGATGGCACCGGGTACGGAGGAGGTTACCTCCAACGGTAAGGTAGGTTATAAGACAGAGCTTTGGAAATATGTGTACTATGACGGGGAGCTTCAGGACAAGATCCTGATCAACCGCAGCAATTACAGTGCCACGCCGAAGAAGGTGAAGCGTGGACCGGGCGGAGATTCCCAGACCAGTGAGGTGTCCGAAGAGACGGAGGAGACAGAGGCTACGGAACTGACGTCCGATACGGAATCCGAGGAGACCACGGAGAAGAAGACCGAGAAGACGGAAAAGAAGACCGAGAAGAAGACCGAAAAGCCGTCTGAAGAGGAGTCTTCTGCCACAGAGGAGCAATCCACGAATCCGGAGGATCCGGGACCGGATGCACCGGTAGAACCGGAGGTCCCCACACCGGATACGCCGGGTGGCGAGTAGAAGAAAGTGATTCCATATGGAAGAGAACAGAAGAACGGACGAGTTTCGCCCCGCAGGCGGAAGGCTTCTGCAGCAAAGCGTGCTGAAGCATATCCGACGGAAGGGGTCGGGCGTGAAGGAAGGGGCTGCGATCGGTTTCGACGCAGCCATCTTTCAAAATAGGGATGGATTTGCAGTGCAGGCGACAGGTGCCGAGGCTACGGCCCGTATCCCGG
>CADBRW010000093.1 GCA_902797155.1 uncultured Lachnospiraceae bacterium | reverse complement strand
TGGTTGCCGGCCTGCTGGTTATCTTCGGAGTATGGCTTCTGGATTACAAGCTTCACATCGACGATCCGGTTGGTGCATGTGCAGTCCACATGCTGAACGGTATCTGGGGTACCATCGCAGTTGGTCTTTTCGCAACTACGAGCGCTCCCGGAAATGATGAGCTCTCCGGTCTCTTCTACGGCGGCGGAGTTGAACTCCTTGGAAAGCAGTTCCTTGGTTTTGTATCTGTAGCAGCATGGGCGGCCATCTGCATGATCATCGTATTCCTGATCATCAAGAAGATCTTCGGCCTCAGGGTTTCTGAGGAAGAGGAGCTTGAAGGTCTGGATCTGACCGAGCATGGTCTTGCATCTGCATACTCCGGTTTCAGTATCGTGGATATGTCCAGTGCCATGATGTCTGAGAATGAGAATACAAGTCTGGGCGAGAGTGATTATGAGAAGGCCAGCGAGGCCAAAATAAATGCAGCTGTTCCTGTTGAAAATGTAACGGCAGCCATGGCGGGAACCATCCCCGATACAGGAATCAACAAGGTTGTCATCATCACAAAGCTGTCACGGTATGATAAGATCAAACGTGCTCTGAATCAGCTGGGTGTCACCGGTATTACGGTAACACAGGTCAGCGGATGCGGTATCCAGAAGGGTACCGGTGAGATGTACCGTGGAGTTGAGATGGATATGACATTGCTTCCGAAGATCAAGCTGGAAGTCGTTGTCAGCAAGATCCCTGTTGAAAGCGTCATCGCAACTGCGAAGAAGACACTGTACACCGGTAAGATCGGTGACGGTAAGATCTTCGTATATCCGGTAAGCAAGGTCGTTAAGATCCGGACCGGTGAAGAAGATTTTGATGCACTGCAGGATGTAGAATAAAAGTTAGAAAAGATGGCCACCCCGGCCACTGCATATCGACAGATGAAAATGTCGGTGTGCAGTGGCCTTTTATTTTAAGCAGTCGTTGTGTTTCAGGCGGAGTCTGATATAATGATTTGTAGGTATTCCGCGAAGCGGGGAGGGGTCTTTGGCCCTGCCCGAAGACCGGAGCGATCAGTATATTTCGGATGAGGAGCATTTGAATGAGCGAAGGCGCTGTTATTTTAAGAAAAGGCGAAGGCCGCACCATTAAGGCGGGTGGAGCGTGGGTCTATGATAATGAGATCGACCGGGTCAAAGGGGAAGTACAGGACGGAGAGATCGTCCGGGTAGAGGATTTCGACGGCTATCCCATGGGACGCGGATTTATCAATCGTAAGTCGAAGATCACAGTCCGTATGATGACGAGGGATCCCGAAGCTGAGGTGAATGATGCATTTCTTCGGGCCCGGGTGAGAGCTGCCTGGAATTACCGGAAGGCGGTGACCGACACCTCCTCCTGCAGGGTGATCTTCGGGGAAGCGGATTTCCTTCCGGGTCTGGTGGTTGATAAATATGAGGATGTTCTGGTGGTGGAATCCCTTGCTTTGGGGATCGATCTTCTGAAGCCGAAGATCCTTGATTATCTGAAGGAAACGCTGGCGGAGGACGGCGTGAAGGTTCGTGCCGTATTTGAGAGGAGCGATGCCAAGATCCGTGAGAAGGAAGGCCTGCCCAGGACCAAGGGTCTGATCTGGAAAGAGGGGGAGGAGTTTAACCCACGTCTGCAGATCGTTGAGAACGGAGTGAAGTACTGGGTAGATGTGGAGAACGGGCAGAAGACCGGTTTCTTCCTGGACCAGAAGGGAAACCGTATGGCCATGCAGTCTCTGGTCCGCCGCATGAAGGCGGCGGGAGAGTCCGTCCGTGTACTGGATTGCTTTACCCACACAGGGTCCTTTGCCCTGAACTGCGGTCTCGGCGGAGCGGACAGTGTTCTGGGGATCGACGTTTCCGAACTGGCTGTATCCCAGGCAACTGAGAATGCCGAACTGAACGGACTGGCTGACCGCGTCCGTTTTGAAGCGGCGGATGTGCTGGATCTTCTGCCGAAGCTGAATGCATCCGGAGAGAGATACGATGTGGTGATCCTGGATCCGCCGGCCTTTACAAAGACCCGGGATAAGGTGAAGCAGGCAGCAAAGGGATATCGTGAGATCAACATGCAGGGCATGAAGCTGGTAAGAAACGGCGGATATCTTGCCACCTGCTCCTGCTCCCATTTTATGGACTATGAAACCTTTACTGCAGTGATCGGCCAGGCGGCCCGTGCCGCACATCGGAAGCTGCGTCAGGTGGAGTACCGGACCCAGGCGGCGGATCACCCGATCCTCTGGTCCGGGGATGAGGCCAGCTACTACCTGA
>CADBRW010000092.1 GCA_902797155.1 uncultured Lachnospiraceae bacterium | reverse complement strand
CTTTGTTTTTATTTCGTGAGGTATCTCACGAGGAGAGAATAACACAGAGCTTTTTGGATTGCAACAGTTTTTTTTAACGAGTGGGAAACAAGCAAATCATTGCGAATGCGGGGAGATTGTTTTATGATAGTATATGGGGTTACAAGTTGATCATTGCTTAGAGAAAATGAGGGTGAAGCATGTATAATGAAAATCTGGTAAATCTGATCAGGGACGGGTTCCACGAATGCATCAAAGAGGGTGTCTCCTTTCAGCCGTCCTACTATCCACATATTCCGAAAAAACAGGAAGAGAATGCCCTTAAGCGTTTCATTGAAACGGAAGAAGAGGAGACGGTGCTGATGCTGTTCGACACCTCTCTCTTCGGAAAGGGCAAAAACGGGATGGCACTTACGGATCGGGCGGTATATTTTAAAGACATGTTCGGTCCGACCCATATATGTGCTTACAGGGACTGGAGGATCGAAGCGGACGATGCTGCAAAGGTCCTGTGTATCAGCAAGGAGAATGCTTTCTTTCTGCCGCCGTTTCTTACAGCTCTGCTTGATAAGATCTGCACCCTGAAGAAGTACGAGGGTCTCTTCGATGCGGAGGAGCAGGAAGCAGCAGAAAAGAAGGCTGCGGAGGAAGCTGCGAAGAAGGACGCAGAGGAAAGGGCAAAAGACGAGGAGAAGAAGGCTTCGGAGGATGAGGAGGACGATGACGATGACAGCGACGATGACGATGATGTGGGCTTCCTTGATCTTCTCGGTGTTGTAATGGATGTCACATCGGATCCCTCCAGGGAGTAGTAAGAGGAAGCGGGATGCAGGAGAGAGATGACAGTTATATCCGTCGCCGCTTGCAGGAGCTGGCGGAGCGTGCGTACAGTGAAAATCGGTATTATCATACCGATTTTCTTGGTATGTCGGAGCTTGCGGTCTATCATTCCATGGAGCAGGAGCTGTCCTATGTGCCGTCGGAAGCATTCGGGGGTACGGATACCTGCGAACGGCGGATGGTGCGCTTTGGTTCAGAGGAATACTGCGGCTATCCGGAGGGGTATCCCATCCGGCTTCTGAAGGCAGAAGCTGTGCAGGAGAAATTTGCGGATACCCTGACCCATCGTGATTTCCTGGGATCCGTTCTGGGTCTTGGCCTGGAACGGGAGAAGATCGGAGACATCTTTCTTCGGGACAATGCGGGCTATCTCTTCGTGCATGAAGGAGTCAGTGAATATATCCGAGAGAATCTGGACTTCGTAAAGCATACGAAGGTACGGGTGACGGAGCTCTCGGAGATCCCGGAGGCGCTGGCGCCGAAGCTCAGGGAGGAATCCCTGGTGGTCAGCGGAAACCGGATCGACAGTATTCTGGCCCGGCTTTACCATCTGTCCCGGGAGGAGGCGCAGCGGCTGGTACAGCGGGAGCAGATCTTCATAAACGGCCGCACGGTGACTCAGGTTTCGAAGTCCCTGAAGGAAGGGGATGTGGTCTCTGTCCGGCATCATGGAAGATTCCGTTTTGCGGGAGAGACGGGCAGGACGAAGAAGGACCGGTTAAATGTAAGGGTCGAGGTTTACTAGACGAGAGACGGATTGAAGGAGGCACAATGATTCAGGATATCTATCCCAGCAAGCTGGATAATCATTTTCATGACTGTTCCATATCGGATACGGATACGCTGCTGATCTTTGATAAGAAGGGGCGCGTGTTCGTAGGAGAAAAGGACGGACATATGGTATTCTCCACCGGCCGTGACTTGGACGGCCATGCGGCGGTATACCTTTTTGCCATTGATGATACGCGGTATTTTCTGTCTGTTGGCAGCGATGACCGGGAACCGGAGGGCTTTCAGCCCTACACTACCCGGGAGGTCCGTGATGCATTTTCGGGGAAAGAGGTATTCGCAGTCTTTACGGGCTATCATCTCTGGAAATGGTACGATGATAACCGGTTCTGCGGAAAATGTGCGGGAAAGCTGGAGTTTGATACGAGGGAGCGGGCCCTTCGATGCCCGGCATGCGGAAACGTGATCTATCCCAGGATCAATCCGGCAGTGATCGTGGGTGTGACGAAGGGTGACTGTCTGCTGATCACCAGATACCGGACCGGCTATGCACACAATGCGCTGGTTGCAGGTTTCACCGAGATCGGAGAAACTCTGGAGGAGTGTGTGGCCAGAGAGGTCTTGGAGGAGACCGGAGTCAGGGTGAAGAATATCCGGTATTACAAGTCCCAGCCCTGGGGCATGGCCCAGGACCTGCTGGTGGGATTCTTCTGCGAGGCGGACGGGGACGGTGAGATCCGCATGGATACAGGAGAACTGAAATATGCAGAGTGGGTGCGGAGAGAGGATATCGTGCTCCAGCCCAATAATCTGAGCCTGACCAACGAAATGATGCGCGTGTTCAGGCAGGGAGAGTAGCTGTCGGAAAGGCTGCAACTTTACTGAGAAAAGAGACCGGGTACATGCAGTAGGATAAGGGTAGCGAAGCTGCCATGGGGGACCAAGGATGACAGATAAGGATCGGATCCTGGCGGATGACATTTCATACCTGGAGGACACTCTGTCCCGGTTCGGAGCTTACAGCTTTGCGGAGGACGTGCAGTCCCGCATGGCATCCCTGGGTCTTTCTTCGGTTGCTCTCGGAAAACGTTGCTTCGTCAGCCATACCATCATTGACCGCTGGCGGACGGGAAAGGCAAGGCCCAACGGCAAAGAGCGGCTGAAGGAGCTGGGCATGGCTCTGGGAATGAACGGGACGGAGCTGGACGGATTTCTTCTCCGCAACGGCTATCCGCGTCTCTATATCAGGAATCCTTTGGACAGTGCGGCACGGCTTCTTCTGGTGAATGCCGCAGGGCGGCCGGATGTGGTGAAAATGTACCGCGATCTTTCGGACCGTCTGGGCCTCAGTGAATACACGACCATGGATGATGAGCTTCCGCTGGCATCGGCTTTTATGAGCGCAGAGCTGAACCGTGCCCTGGAAGACGGAATGATCAGCGGGTGGTTTGACAGGTTTCGCGGACAGTTTTCCGGAGGCGAGAAGACGCAGCTGGCGGACCTTCGTTTATGCCGTTTCCTGCTGCTTTACATGGGAGATAAAAGTGTCCATGAACTGGCGGTGACGGGTGAACTTCCCACATCGCTGAAGAATCTTCTCTATCCGATCCTGGCAGGAAAGGCGGTGACTGTCCGATTCCTCAGGGAGAAGCTGATCGCCTTCGGACTGTATTCGAACATGACGGAGGAAGAGCTGGATGTCATGCTGTCCTTTGTGAAGCTGCAGCCCATTACGGAACCGGTCACAGCAACGGATATGGCAGTCCTTTCCGCACTTCGCGCGGCCCATGAGAGATATCCCGTCTATGAGCAGGAGAACCTGCAGCGGATCGTGCGCAGGCTGGATCCTCCGCAGGATGCATATGATAAAGAGCTGCTGGAACAGTACCTGCAGCGTGCGGAGATCGTGGGACGACTGACGGAGTATTATGAAAAGCATCCGTTATCTCTGGAAGAGCGGGCCTTTGAGGAGTATTACACATCCTATTCCGACCGTGGCGTGATGGATTACGTACATGATCTTCTGGAGGCACTGGTGGAGCGGAGTATGCTTTCGAAGGAGGAGTCGGAGGGGATGCTTCGACTGATGGAAAGAACCGGTTCGTAAGGGTTTGTGAAGGAGGGGGCACATGGCAGGAAAAGTGATCCTGGAGGTTACAAAGGGAGAAAACCTGGGAAAAAGGTATGAGTATGACAGGCCCTTTCTGGCCTTTGTCGGGCGGCAGGAGGACTGTGCCATCGTTATTCCCGAGAATACGGTTTCCCGCTATCACTGTCTGCTGGACATCAACCCGCCAAGGGTGAAGCTTCAGGATTTCGGAAGCCTGAACGGTACATTTATCAATGGGGAGAAGATCGGTCAGCGGAAGAGGGATCAGTCTCCCAAGGATGTGGAGGATGAGGTCCATCGGGAGTATCCGGTCCATGACGGAGATGTCATCCGTCTTGGAAAGCGATGCGAGATAAAATGTACCGTTGAGCAGGAAATTAAAGAACTGGATGAGATGCAGGATTCCCTTGTGAATGGATCAGAGGAGGACTCCTCGTACAACTCCGTTTCCCAGGGGGAGCAGAAGGTCTGCGTCATCTGCGGCCGCATGTTTCCGCCTTCTTCTCCCGATGACACCCTGTGTCCGGAGTGCCGTCAGGACGGAGAGAAGCTGGTGGGAGCCATCCTGGCAGCCATGCTCGGCGGGGAAAAGCAGGAGGATGCGGATACGCCGTCTCCGGTGAAGGGGTACGAGAAGGTGGAGAGTCTCGGAAAGGGCGGTATGGGAGAGGTCTGGAAGGTACGAAACGAAGCTACCGGAGAGTACTTTGCCTTAAAGACCATGCTTCCCGGATACCGGGCCGATGAGCAGTCGAAGAAGATGTTCCTCCGAGAGGCGAAGCTGTCGGAATTCCTGAAGCACAGAAATGTGGTGCGGACCTGGAAGACCGGCTGTACCGACGGGGTATTCTATATCCTGATGGAGCTTTGTGAAGGCGGAAATGTACATGACCGGATAAAGCAGAACGGGGGCAGGCTTCCCCTGAATCTGGCCACCTATATCATCCTGCAGGCCCTCTCAGGACTTTCCTATGTACATCATGTGGACGTGCAGGCGGAGATCCGAAAGCACGGACTCTTCGGCGGAGTGAGGACGGTGAATGCACAGGGCATCGTTCACCGTGACTTTAAACCCGGCAATATCTTTCTCTCGGATCACAGTGATCATCCGGTGGCACTGGTGGCGGACTTTGGTATGGCAAAGGCCTTTCAGACTGCAGGATTATCAACCATCAGCGGCCCGAGGGATACCAAGGGAACCGTGCCCTTCATGCCGCGACAGCAGGCCATGAATTACCGCTATGCGAAGCCGGAGGTGGATGTGTGGGCAGCGGCGGCCAGCTACTATTACATGCTGACAGGAGAGGTACCGAAGAACCTCAGTACTCGTGGAAATCTGTGGCAGGCCATCGTTTCGGAGAAACCGGTACCCATCCGGGAACGGGACGCTTCCATACCGGAGCTGCTGGCAAGGGTGATCGATCACGCCCTCATCGAAGTACCGGAGATCGGATGCAAGTCTGCGGATGTTCTCAGGGATGATATCATCCGTGCGATCCCGCAGGAGACAAGGGACTACTGCAGGGATATCTTATAGATTCAAGGAAAATGAAGGGAAGGAAGTGATGGAATGAAAAGGGCAGGATTTCAGTATGAATACAAATATGCCGGACTTGTGGACATCGGTTCCCTTCGTCAGGATAACCAGGATGAAGTGGTTCTCGCACCGGAGCAGGGACTGTTCGCGGTCTCGGACGGAATGGGGGGGCTTGTCGGGGGAAAAGAGTCCTCCGCCTATGTGAAGAAGGCCTTTCCGCTGGTGGCAAAGAACTGTATTCCGCTTCTTGACAATGCGTCTGCAGAGGAGGCTGCGGGCATCCTTCGGGAGTCCGTTCAGATGATCAGTGACGGACTTTACCGTCAGGGGAATACCTACAAGTATTTTCGTTACGGCGCCACCATCGTAGGTGTGCTGCTTCACGGGAACCGGGCGGTGTTCGTCTGCCTCGGAGACAGCAGGGGATATGTGCTTCCGAAGTATAAAAAGGATCCGGTTCAGATCACACAGGATATGAACGTGGCCGGATATCTGGTGCGGAAGGGACAGATGTCGAAGGAAGAGGCACTGATCAGTATGTACAGCAGTCAGCTGACAGCTTTTGTAGGTATGCCGGTGCCTGCCACACCGGAGACCTTTGTGGTGGAAGTGAAGCCGGGAGACCGGATCCTGCTCTGCAGTGACGGACTGTACGGTCTGGTTCCGGAGCGGGAGATGGCGCAGCTGATGCGGTCCAGCAGGAGCCCGAAGCAGGTTTGTCAGAACCTGATCGATGCGGCAAATGCCCATGGCGGAAGGGACAACATTTCCGCGGTATATATACAGATTTTAAACGGAGGCGAAGAGAGATGAAGAAGTACATATTCCTGGACCTGGATGGGACCATTACGGAATCGGCAGGAGCGATCCTCTCCTCAGCGGCCTATGCCCTAAGGACACTGGGGATCGAGGATGAGGATCCTCAGAAGAAGCGGGCATTTATCGGACCGCCGCTTACCGTAGGCTTCGGAGAACTCTACGGACTGTCCGGAGAGACTCTTACGGAGGCCATCCGGCTTTACAGAGAATACTATGTGGGTGGAGGTTATAAGGATTCACCGCTTTATGACGGAGTCGAGGACGCATTGCTTCAGCTTTGCGGAGAAGGGCGGATCCTTATGATGGTCACCTCAAAGCCGAAGTACATTGCCCAGCTGGTGGCAGATCATCACGGAATGGAACGGTACCTCTCAGCCGTCATCGGACCGGTGGAAGAGAAGGTGAAGGCCGGGAAGGAGGACCTGATCGAGACCGCAGCGAAGGAAGTGATCCGTCAGCTGGGAGACGACACACTTTCGGTTTCCGACATTTACCGGGATGCGGTCATGATCGGTGACCGGAAGTATGACATGGAGGCGGCAAAGCATCTGGGGCTTACTGCCATCGGAGCCCTGTACGGCTACGGAACAAGAGAGGAGCTGCAGCAGGCAGGTGCGGACTATATCGCGGAGACCCCGGGGGAGATACCCGGATTTCTTGCGTTGGAGGATCAGGAATAGAGGGGGAAGATCATGACTACGATTCAGAGGGTGAATTACAAAACGGACACCTTTACAGTGATCCGGAGGTGCTTCGGACCGATAGGACACAGGAGGGATGCCATGCATCATAATTTTCTTTTTGACCTGGACCAGACATTGCTGGATTTT
>CADBRW010000091.1 GCA_902797155.1 uncultured Lachnospiraceae bacterium | reverse complement strand
TTCGCGCTGTCGCGCCGGAATATCGTTCTCTGGCAAGCTACAAGCGATGCACTCTCGTGCTTCGCACTCGAGTTCGCGCTGTCGCGCTATACAGATATAATAAAAGGACTGCGTGGAAGCAAGCTTCCCGCAGTCCTTTTATTATATCTGTGCATCGCTTGTAGCTTGGCTCACTCCTCCCAAACCACACCCGTGCCATCATTTACGTAGCGGCCTTCTTTGTAGACTTTATACGAGGTATAAAGGTTGAAGATTCCCAGTACAACAAGCAGGATTCCGATGACGTAGAACAGGAAGCTGACGCTTTCCAGCCAGGTCTTGGGGAAAAGGAACAAAAGAAGTCCCACGACCGCAGTCACAAGATCCGTTATGAAGTAGATATTATACTTATCCGACTTTCCCTTCAGGCTGTGCTCCACCACCAGACGGATCACGGCATTCAGAAGAATACAGAGACCTACAACCTTCAGGAAGAAGTTTGCAACCCAGCCGGGGTTCACGACGCTGATAAGACCTAAAATGAAAACGGTGGATGCACCGAAGATCACCAGCGGCGAAGAGTTGTTCATCAGGGAAAGTCCCAGGATCACGCCGATGATCATGAGGATGACACCGAGTACCGTTACCAATACATCAAGCACATTTCCCTTTAAGAGAATGAAAAGGATTCCGAGGATCAGCATGATAAAGGGGATCACGTATCTCTTCGATTCAAACTTTACGAAGTTCGTGAAGTTCTTCTCCCTCTGCAGATTCGACGGCTCGCCTTTCTTTTCTATCAGATTCTGTCTGCCCATGAATATGTTTCCTCCTTATTCGCAGTTACTTCTTGCTACTCATTGGCGATCATCGCCTCCAGCTCACTGGCTGTCATTCCGGTCTGATCTGCATTCCCGGCAGTGTCAGCCCGTCTGGCTTCACCGCTGTCCGCGTCCGTTTCTCCGTCTTCCGGTTCACCATCCTGTTCGCCGTCCTGCTCATCCTCAGGAGCTTCCGTGGTTTCCTCTTCCTTCTTCTCCGAGGAGCCCTCTTCCGAAGTCTTCTCCGGGATGAGAGTTGCGCCGCCGGATGCGATCTGATTTCTCATGGCATCGATCTGTGCCTGAAGAGAATCGATCTTCTTCTGCAGATCCGCCTTCTCCTGATTTGACTTTTCCACGGTCTTTTCATTTTCGGAGATCTGAAGCTGCATGGCCGCGATCTCGGAATTCTTGGCGGACATTTCTTTCAGATATGAGGATTCCTGAATCTCCAGATCCGCTTCTGCTCTCTTTCGGATTCCCGGAACCGTCAGAAAATACAGGATCAGCATACCGATCACGATGCCCGCAAACATATAGACATTGGAATACCGGGCCATATTGGATTCCTTTATCCGCTTCATGACCGTAACGCCTGTCCGCTTTCCGGTCACCGTCTTCGGCTCGATCTTCCTTGCCGGGCGCTGTCCTTCCGGAGTTTCAACGCCATAGTAATCACTAAAAAGGTCATCGGAGGCTTCCTCGCCATGCTCCGCCAGACGAAGAATCTTCTCCTCGGATTCTCCCATCTCTCTTAAGTAGCGCTGCGCCGTCAGATTCGTACGGTCAAGCGCAAGCACGCGGGTAAGACTTCTCTTCGCCATTCCGCTTCTGCCCTGTTCCTGATAGATCAGTGCCATAAGCAGATGACCCTTAATGAAATTCTTATTGATGGACACGGCCTTTCGGAGAGCGATCAGCGCCAGGTCAAAGGAATGCTGGTTCGCATGCTCAAGTCCCTGGTTGAATTCCCGGGCCACATCCGAAGCCCGTTCCAGTTCCTTCGGATCATCCCGAAGCTCCTTCAGATACCGTACAGCCGGGTTCTGCTCCGGCTTATAGTTCATACTGATGACCCACTGGCTTAGCGCCGGGACGATCTCCCCCATCTCATACAACACAAGGCCCAGCAGATTCCGGGCCCGGATGTTCATCTTGTTGTACCGAAGAGACATCCGAAGCGAGTCCACTGCGCCGGACAGGTCATGGATCCTGGCCCTCTCCAGGCCGATATTATAATGATAATCGGAAGTATTAAACGCCTTCTGCAGAAACCTCTGACTCAGCTTGCAGGAGGTGCAGTAACCGTTCTGACTGACCGGCTGTCCGCAGTAAAGGCATTTGTCTCGAATGGCCATTACCTTGTCACTCCTCGCAAATCTTCTGTCATCTGCAGCACAATATCAGAGATATCCTTCAGATCGCTCTGCAGGATATCCTCCTCCGCCTGGCTTACCTCAAGGCTGGGGCTGAAACGTTTCAGTTCCTCATCAAAATCCAACATTTTCTACTCCTGATAATATCCGTCTTCCAGAAGCTCCTTCAGCTCTCCTACCAGATACAGGGAACCTGTCACCAGTATAAGGCCTTTCTTCTCTGAACGGGTATCTGTATTTTTCTCCGCCATCTGCAGTGCTTCCTGCAAATGTTCCGCGGTTCTTACCTTCGTTCCTGTCTTCAGTTCCTCCGCAGCAATGCGCTGCAGCTCCTCCAGCGAAGCCGCTCTGCTTCCCGGATACCTGGTCAGGATCACATTTCCCCAGGGAAGCCTTCCCAGTTCCCTTATGACCTCCGGGATGTTCTTGTCCCCGGATGCCCCGAAGATCAGGACGCTGTCTTCTGCGCCTGTATCCATCATGAGTCTGCCAAGGCTCTCCGCCAGCCGTGCGGCAGCAGAGGGATTATGCGCCCCGTCCACATACAGCCCGGGACGGACCTCCTCAAGTCTTCCTTCCCAGTAAAATGTGGCAAGGCTTTCTCTCACCAGCTCCTTCAGGTCTTCCCTGCTTCGGTCGCCGATCATAAAAGGAAGGGCGGTGACTGCCGTAATGGCATTCTCCACCTGATACACGGCCTCCGTCGGCAGGAGGACATGGTCGTATCTATCATAATCGTTTCGAAAGGAAAAATCAATGCCAACTGAGGTTACTTCTTCCGATATTACCTCTGCATCCCGGCAGTTAACGATCATTTTACAGCCGATACGCTCTGCCCGTTCCGTGATCACACGGTCCGCCTCGGGACTTCCCGTATGGAATACCACCGGCGCGTTACCGGTAATGATCCCCGCCTTTTCCGCCGCCACCTTCTCTATGGTATCTCCCAGATACTCCTCATGATCCATACCGATCTGAGTGATCACAAAGAGATCCGCCGGAATGGCCGTGGTGGCATCCAGCCGGCCTCCCATACCCGTCTCCAACACCGCAAACTCTACGCCTTCCTCCTGAAAATGCAGAAGTGCCATCACAAAAAGCACTTCAAAGAAGGTGAGCTGTAACAGCCCCTGCGCATCCCTTGCCTCGGTCAGGCGCCGGTAGCATTCCGTCAGTGCCTCGTCGGAGATCTCCTCTCCGTTCACACGGATCCTCTCATTCATACGGACCAGATGGGGAGAAAAGAAGCCTCCCACTCTTCTGCCTGCACGCTCCAGCATGTCACACAACATCCTGCAGACAGAGCCCTTTCCGTTGGTCCCTGCCACATGGATCACCCTGATCCCCCGCTCCGGATGCCCCAAGGCTTCCAGATAGCTGTGCAGTACCGTATTCCCCCTCTCCGCTCTGGAGAATCTGGGAATGGACAGGATGGTCTCTACGGTTTCACGATAATCCATCATCGATTGTCCACCTTCTCAGGATACAGATCGTGATTGGACAGCCGCTGCCATGCGACCTCCTCCCATTTGGTTCCGGGCTTCCCGTAATTGCAGTACGGATCGATGGAAATGCCTCCCCTCGGAGTAAACTTTCCCCAAACCTCGATATACTTCGGATCCATAAGGGCGATAAGGTCCTTCATGATCTTATTGACGCAGTCCTCGTGGAAGTCCCCATGATTCCGGAAGCTGAAGAGATACAGCTTCAGCGATTTGCTCTCCACCATCTTCTCCGACGGAACGTAGGAGATGGTAATGGTGGCAAAATCCGGCTGTCCCGTAATGGGGCAGAGACTTGTGAATTCCGGACAGTTAAACTTGACGAAGTAATCATTCTCCTGATGCTTGTTCACAAAGGTCTCCAGCACCTCAGGCGCATAGTCCCGGGGATACTTCGTCCCATTTGCTCCAAGAAGTGTGAGCCCCTTCGTCTCTTCATCTGTTCTTGACATAGCAACTCCTTCCGACCCGCTGCCTGTGACACCATGCAGCAGGTATTCATACTCTCTCTATGCTTCATCCGGGATTCGGATCGCTCCGAGCCCCTCGCTGAATCCATACATCCACATTTCACGGACCGGTAACTGCAGGATATCCGAAACGGTCTCCGCATAAAGGGACAGCTGTGCCCGGTAACGGTCGATCAGCATCCCGGGGCTGTCAACTCTGTCTGTCTTATAGTCCATCAGTACGACGTACTGCTTTCCTTCCTCGTCGGTTTCCAGGAAAAATGCATCGACGATTCCCTGCAGCACCACCGGTTCCTCCGTATCAAACCGTGCATCCCCGACGATGACCGGCTCCCTGATCCCGGTTACATTCTCCCAGGCATCCTCTGCCTCCTCCGTCTCCTGCACCGCTTCCTGCAGTGGGATCTCCTGTCCGAGACGTTTTGCCGGAAGCCCGATCAGAAACTGCTGCTCCTTATACAAAAGTCCCTGCCGGTCCGCTTCTCTCATACGACAGAACAGACTTCCTTTCTCATCGGAATAGAAGCCTGCGATCCTGTCCGGCCTGATCACCCGCCGAAGTTCCGGAGTAAATGCTCCGGAGGAGAGGATCTTCTTTATGGAATCCGTCATCTCCTTACGGCTTCCGATCTCACCGAAGGGAAGCAGCTCCATCAGCTTATGGACTGCGGTACCATATTCGGCCCCGCCGATCCCCTTCTTTCGGGGCGCTTCCTGTCCCTGAGACAGTCCTGCCCCCTTCGCTTCCATGGCCTCGTGCTTGATCTCGGACACGGATAGCTTAGTTCGGGTCTCAACTGCCGCCGCAAACGGATATTCAAAATTATAAGCTACCTTCAGCTGTTCTGCAAGTACGGATGCCTTCTCCGTCCCGCCTTTAGCTTCCTTCCTTTCCGGCTTCTTCTCTTCCACGGCTATTTCTGCCGGGTCCACCACCCGGATATCCAGATACTTCGAAGCCTCCGGCACATCCCGCAGGATGACGGACATGAGATACTCCAGATTGGAACCGGCACCCAGCAGCTCCGCATACGGGAGTTCCCCGGGTTGTGGCCCTGCCTCCATGGCATTCTGTAAGCTGTCACAGATCCCCTTATCCACAGCTGTCATGATCAGACGGTCCTTCGCCCGTGTCATGCCCACGTATAGAAGGCGCAGTTCCTCCTGCAGAGTCTCCGACCATTCCAGATCCTCCACTGCCCTTCTCTGGACTCCCTTCGTGGACTGGATATAGCGGTTTCCGATCCTCCGCACATGATTCGGGGCCAGTCCGTAACGCGCGCTGATGACCATCGGTCCCTTTTCATCCATTCTGTTATATCCGTTCCCGAGCCTGGAAAGGAATACCACGGGATACTCCAGTCCCTTGCTGCTGTGGATCGTGCAGATCCTGACACCGTCTCCCTCTTCCGTGAAACCGCCGACACCGAAATCCGCATCGTGGATCCGGCATTTCTCAATATAACGAAGAAATAAGAAGAGTCCGTGGTTCCCGGCCTGTTCGAAATCCTCCGCCTTTGCGATAAGACGCATCAGGTTCCCCAGCCGCCGCTGCCCCCTGGGAAGTCCGGCCGCAAACATCCGATAGTCCGTATCCGTAAGGATCCTGTCTATCAGCTGTGCGATGGAAAGATAGACCGCTCCCTTCTTCCACTGCCCGATCCTGTCATGGATCCGCACCAGCTTCTCTCTGAGTAAGAAGTCATCATCTTCTCCGCCTTCGATCAGCCGTTCTGCCGTATCAAAAAGCGGTTCACTCCGATAGGCCCTCCGCATGGCAAGCCGCGCCAGATCCTCGTCCGTAAGACCTCCGAAGGGTGAATGCAGCACCGCCGCATAAGGGATATCCTGCCGTGTATTGTCGATCACATTCAGAACGGAGAGCACGGTCACAACCTCCTCCGCATCAAAATAAGCCTTCGGATCCTCCAGCTGCACCGGGATCCCCATTTTCTCATACTCCCGTATCATCAGTCCGCACCCCTTTACAGAGCGCTGCAGAATAACGATATCACTGAACTGTACAGGCGGATGGTCCGGATCTCCCTTCACCAGCTCCAGGATCCTCTGTCCGATCATCCGAGCCTCCAGTACCATTTTGTCCTCGGGTGCTTCCTCCGGCTTTTCCTCCGGCGCCTCCCCGCTCTCTTCTTCCTCCGGAGGTGTCAGATCCCCCAGGAGCAGTTCCACCTTCTTCTCCGGCCGGATCCGGCACTCCACACCGTCCGGCGGATTCAGCTGTACCTCCTCATTGTACACGACTCCCCCGAAGTCCTCTGTCATCAGCCTGCGGAAGAAGAAATTTGTAGCCTCCAGGATCTCCACTGTGGAACGGTAATTCTGGTTCAGGTAGAGTACCTCTCCCGGAGTGCGCCCCTCCCGGTAATCCCTTTCCTTTCCCAGAAAGAGCTCCGGCTTCGCCTGACGGAAACGGTAGATGCTCTGCTTTACATCCCCCACCATGAAAATGTTGCACGGCGCGCCGTCCCTGTACCGGGCCACACTGTTCATGATATGCTCCTGCATATCCGTCCCGTCCTGATATTCATCTATGTAAATGTACCGGTACCTGTCACTGTAGGTCTTCCCGACCGGGGTCACCTTCCCCTTCTCCGTATCATACAGGATATGATACGCCGCATGGGCAATATCCCCGAAATCATATTTCTTCAGACGCTTCTTCTCCAGGGCGAGCTCCCTCATGAATTCCCGCACCGCACGGATCAGTTCCCCAGTGAGAATCCTGCAGTCCCGGATCTCCTCCGCAAGCTGCTCCGCATCAAGGGAGATCACCAGCTTATCGATCTGCTTCCAAAGCGCAGTTCTTGCTTCATACAGCATCTCAATCTCTGTTTCGGGATATACCTTCATATATTCCTTCTTCTGAAAGGATTTCTTCTTGCTTTTCAGTGCCCCCGAAAAGCTGATGGGATCCTCCGAACGGGCAGCCGTAAGGAGCATGGTCTGATCCGCGTCAAATACCTCACAGATCTTCCCGGCAGTTTCCCGCTTCCCGGGATCCTCTTCGGAAAGAAAAGGCTTCTTCAGCGCTTCAAAAGAGTATGCATAGTCCCTAGCGACCCTTTTTCTCTGCGCAAGAAGATCCTTTACCCACTGCAAGTCGAAGATATTCTCACCCTCCGGCGGCACTGCCTTCTCCAGCCATGCCTCCGGATCCGCAAAACTTTCCGCCTTTCTTTCGATCTGCAGGATCAGATTCCGCAGAGTTTTATCATCATAGGCCCGGGAGGTATACAGAGACGCCACTCTCCGGAAATCAGGATCTTTGTACAGCATATCCAGCACCCGGTCAAGGATCTCTTCCCTCAGCAGCTCCCGTTCCCCGTTATCCATGGTCTTAAATCCGGGGTCGATACCTGCCATCTGAAAATTCTCGCGCACCACTCTGTTGCAGAAGCTGTCTATGGTGGAAATATCCGCATTCGCCGCCTTGGACAGCTGTGTCAGCAGTGCCGGATTCCCGCTTTCATACGCCCGCCGTTCCAGCCCCTCTATGATCTTCCCCTTCATCTGTGCAGCCGCTGCCTTCGTAAAGGTCATGACCAGGATCTGGTCGATCTCACATTTTCCCGCTTCCACACTGCGGATGATCCGTTCAACCAGAACGGCCGTTTTCCCGGAGCCTGCCGCCGCAGACACAAGGAGATTTGTGTCCCGGTCCAGACTGTCCAGAACCGCCTTCTGGCCTTTATTCCATTTCACATCTCCCATATACTAATCCTCACCGTTCTCAGTCTCATCCCGGTCATCTTCCGATTCTTCCGTGATTTCCCGAAGCACATCCTTCGAGGTATGTTCATACAGTTTTGCGTAGGACAGCGGCACGGGATTCACATTTCCCTCTTCTGCCAGCTCATGGAGCAGCCCCTGTTTATCAGCCACCGGCGGAACATATACGCCATGCACCTCATCTGTCCGGAGACGACATACATCCCTGCAGTCACAGCGTGCGCAGGAATCCCCGCGCCTGCCGGCAACCGTTACGGGTCTCCT
The DNA here is from genome assembly GCA_902797155.1 of uncultured Lachnospiraceae bacterium. GTDB lineage: Bacteria > Bacillota > Clostridia > Lachnospirales > Lachnospiraceae > Eubacterium_Q. The sequence continues at coordinate 19,717 of CADBRW010000091.1, read as the reverse complement.
GGGAATCTGTCCGGTCAGCAGCTCCTCTGCCATGGTCTTCATCTTATACAGACTGTATTCCCCCAGTCCAAGGAGCTCTTCCGTATCCACAAGCGAGGGTTTCCCCACCACGGAGTGCTTTCCGGAGCTCACGGTCAGCATCAGACTCTGCGCGGTACGGAGCTCACGATCTTCGCTGACCGCCCCCTTCTCCTGAAGCTCCAGCACGTAATGCTTCGGCATTCCACCGTCCTCATCCTCTGCCGGACTGATATTTATGGGGCCGTTCAGTCTGAGCTCCTGCAGAACATCTGCCTTTGCAGCCTCCTCCTCGCCCCCCTTTGCCATTACCTTCTTATCCGACAGCTTGCCCGTAACCGGTCTGCTGATATGATAATAGTACATACCTGCAGGAATCACGTTGCCCTTCTTCTTTCGGAAGATCTCCGTAAGGACTCTGGAATACAGAGACAGCTGGAGATTCCGACCATCCCTGAGATCCCTGGGATCCAGGCTCTTGTCCGATGTTTTATAATCCAGGATCCGCAGAAATACGGATCCGTCTTCATCCGTAAAGGAATCCAGACGGTCGACTACGCCACGGACCTTCACCACCTCCGGCGAACCATCCGGACGGGCTGCCGTGAATTCCGCCTCGAATCCACCCTCCAGGATCTCCGGAAGCAGCCGGCTGTCCTGCAGCTGGCTTTTCAGCACCTCCGCACTGAGGGCAGCATATTCCTCCAGCTCCGAAAGGATCAGGGACAGCTTGCCACGCGGCTCCTCCCCTGTATCTCCCTGGGGATCCTCTTCCATATCCGTAAAGACCGGAGGGATCAGTTCCTGCTCCTCCGCAGCCTCCCTCAGCTTCTTCAGGGCGATCTCCCTGACGGTCTCTTCGGGAACCGCCTTCCAGTCATTATCGTACTTTTCCTTCACCTCACGGAACAGCTTCTCCATGGCAGAATGCAGGATGATGCCCACATCCATGATCTTCACTTCATGCTCTTTTCTGGGGCGGAGTCCCAGTATGTACCGAAGGAAATAGGAATAGGGACACTCCGCATATTTTTCCATGCCTGAAATGGATATCTTAAGATCCATCTCCTGCATCAGCTCCTGCGGAAGAGTCTCCTCCCCCTGTGGCACACGTTCGGTCAGCTTTGTATCCTCCGGCAGACTGTCTCTCAGTGCATCCTTCTGCAGACTTTCCTCCTCCGTAAGCGAACCGTTCTCCTCCTTCCTGATAAGACGGATCAGCTGCATACGGTCAGGACGGACGGCTCCGCCTGCGATCCTCCGCACCCTGCGCTCGGCAGCAAGACCGGGGAACAGGCGCAGCACTCTTCCCAGAAGGAAGGAGGGTTCCAGATCACTCCCATCCCGTGACGTTAAAGAACAGGTGAGCACCAGCCGCTGGGAGGCCTTGCTCATGGCAAGATACAGGGCAAACTGTTCCTGGAATCTCCTGCGCCCTTCATCCGGTGCCAGATCCTTATCCCGGATCTTCTCATTCAGAGTCATGCGGTCCCGGTCATTCAGAATGCCGCCTTCGCTCTTCGGCCTGGGAAGCTTTCCTTCGTTCAGATTTACGATATACAGCCGCTTCACACCGTCGATCCTGGTCCTGTCCAGATCACCCACGATCACCCTGTCCAATGTAGGCGGGATCACTCCCAGGTGGAGTTCTCCCGTACCGGCCAGCAGGGTCTCACGAAGCTCATGGATCGACAGGGGAAGATCCTTCAGGATATCCGCAGTCTTCTGCAGCACCTCCTCGAATTTACCGGCAAGTCCGCGATAGGCACGGGCCTCTGCAATGTAGCCCAACTGATCCAGGTCCTTCTCTGCGGTCTCCGACCTTTGTTCGAAGCGCAGCCGTTCGTCCCCTCCAAACTTCTGCATGGCGCGGATCATTTTCTCTATCGGAGCCTCTTTTTGCCCTGCAAATGGAAGGAGCGGTTTCATCACGTCCAGAAACAGTTCTCTTACCTCATCCACCAGCTTCAGGGATGCCTTCTCCTCTTCCCCCGGATCTCTCCTTCCGAGAAATGCGCCGGCCGGTTTTCTCCAAAGTCTCCGTCCCCGGATCCCGTGGGCGATGACATGGTTCTCCAACAGCTCCACCGCACCTGCCCCGGTTCCCTGTTCCTCCAGGGCCGCATCCAGGATCCCCGTTTTCAGAAATGAGAACACCGGCTCATAGGCAAAATCCCTGTCCACGATCTCCAGAGCCAGAAGCTGCGCATCAATGACCGGGTTGTTCGTAAAGCTCCGTGTCATATCCGAAAAATACGGCAGCTCATACTCCCGCATCACCATATCCAGATAACTGCCCAGCCCCTTCACATCCGGTGTGAGTATGGCGAAATCGCGGTAACGGAGGTCCTCCTCCCTTACGCTCCGCCTGATATCCTCTGCTACGACCCTGAGCTCCTCAAGAGGATTCTCCGCCTTCCAGACAGACAGCATCCCGCCATCCGTCCCGCTTTTCACTTCATACTCCCGGACCGGGAAGCGGAAGACATACCTTTCCAAATGTGCCAGCACGTCCTTCCTCTCCGGACGCGGAAGTGTTCTGACGGAAAGCGTAGGTGAGATTGTCCTAAGCTGCTCCAGCATCTCCCTGCTCTGGACAAACATCCCGTTCTCCCCATCCTCCGGATCCAGAGTGACGGTAAAATGCATCTTCGACACACGGGGAAGAAGGGCTTCGATCACCTTTCTCTGCCCCGCGGTAAAGCCGGTAAAGCCGTCAAAATAAAAGACGGCGCCGTCCACTCCGGGAAGAGCAGTCTTCTCATTCAGCAGTCCTGCAAGGCATCCCTGCAGCTCCTCTGCCACCATATATTTCTCCCGGAATACCGGATCCTCACGAAAAGCACGGTAGACCGTGATCACATCCTTCAGCTTTCCGGCCAGCTGCCGGTCCTTCTCCCCCAGAAGCTTTCCCGCTTCCTCCAGTTCCTCCGGCAGGATATCAAAAAGCAGGAATTCCGAGATCAGCGACTTCAGTTCGTCCACAAAGCCCTGACGGTCCACACTTCCACGGTACAGTGCCAGCTCAGAACGCACCCGTGCGATCACCGCCCGAAGGAGAATGGTCTTCCCGTACTCTCCCAGGACCTCACGGGTATCCATGTCCCGTATCTCGAAGATCTTATGCGCAAGACGGGAGAACCCGATGATATCCACATTGAAAAATCCCTGTCTTCCGGTGCGCTCCCGGTTGACCGCCAGCAGCCGCTGCTCCGCACTGCTCCCGGCCTGCTCCGGAACGATCAGAAAGAACTGACGACGCTGGTCCGCGAAGGCCGCATCCGTCAGTTCCTCATAATATGCTGTTGTCTTTCCCGATCCCGCCGGACCGAGCAGGATCTCAACCTCTGCACTCATACCCTGACTCCTTTGAAAAGCTTAGGATTACCGCTCCTTCATTGTAGCATACGGAGCCCTTCATTTCCATTTGATTCCTCCCGATTTCCATTTCACCTCTTGTACTCTCCCCCTAAAGAATATATAATAAGAGCTGGGCTATTTTTCGCCCATATCACATGCTATAAGGGGGTAGCACTATGCCAGATACCTATCGAATCAATTCACCCTACAATAATCTGATCAAGTTAAATGTGACACCGGGGCACTATGCAACGCCCTCCTCTCACATTAACGCCTATATCGATCTTACCACATTGAAGGCCCGCAGCAGCGAGGCAAAGGCAGTAGCAAAATCCATGTGCTCCGAGTACATGGCAACCACCGTCGTAGACGTGATCATCTGCATGGACAATACCGACGTCATCGGGGCATATCTTGCAGATGAGCTTACAAACTCCGGTATCATGTGCATGAACGCGCACGGTTCCATCTACGTCATCACACCGGAGCAGAACTCCATGGGCCAGCTGACCTTCCCGGACAACGTGATCCCCATGGTACAGGGCAAGCACGTTCTTCTGCTTCTTGCAACCGCATCCACCGGCCACACGGTTGAGAAGGCCATCGAATGTATCCAGTATTATGGCGGTATCATCGGAGGTATCTCCTCGATCTTCACCGCGACGGATGAGATCGGCGGATATCCGATTCATTCCGTCTTCCACAAGAATGATATCGAGGGCTATGAGTCCTTCTCATCCTCTTCCTGCCCCTTCTGCAAGAACGGCGTGAAGCTGGACGGTATCCTTTCCCCCGGCGGTCTGAAGAGACTGTAGATCAGATTTTGGGAGAGAGATACCCGATTAAGAAAGAATCCGTATAGCGTGACATTTTCATGACATGCTATGCGGATTCTTTTTTTCTACTTCAGCAGCGACTCCAGCGTGGAGAACAGCGCCTCCGGTTCCACCGGCTTACTGAGATGGGCATTGAGGCCTGCCTGCATGCTCCGCTGCACATCCTCGTCAAAGGCGTTTGCGGTAAGCGCTATGATGGGAATCTTCTTTGCATCCGGCCGGTCCGTGGCCCGTATGGTCTTTGCGGCAGTGAGGCCGTCCATCACCGGCATGCGCATATCCATAAGGATCACATCGTAGTAGCCCTCGGGATGCTCCCGGAAGCTTTCCACAGCCAGCTGTCCGTTCTCCACATGATCCACTTCCATATCCCGCATGGACAGCACCATGATCATGATCTCTGCATTGATCGTCACATCCTCTGCAAGGAGCACTCTCCTGCCCTTCAGTGAGATCACTTCCTTCTTCTCGGCATCGTTTTTCTTCTTAAAGGCTTCACGGAACTCATCCAGTACATTGGACGCCAGAAGCGGCTTCGGAACAAAGGTGTCCACACCGGCGGTCTTTGCTTCATCCGCCACATCATCCCAGTTAAAGGATGTAAGAATGATGATGGCCGACTCGGCGCCCACCACCTCGCGGATCTGACGCGTGGTCTCGATGCCGTCCATTTCCGGCATCTTCCAGTCCACCAGGATCAGGTTGTAGGATTCTCTTCTGGCATGGTGCAGCTTCACCATCTCCAGCCCCTGTGCTCCTGATGTGGCGATATCACAGCTGACTCCCACCTGTCCCAGGATCAGCTTCGCATGCTCGCATGCCACCGGATCGTCGTCAATCACCAGAACCGCCATCTGGTCCGGGGCAAGCTCCTGTGAGTTTTCATCCGCCTTACGGCTGGAGATCTTCATCGTAAGAGTCACCGTAAATGTGGTTCCGACACCCTTTTCACTCTCCACTTCGATGGTACCGTTCATTAGCTCCACCAGACTTTTCGTAATGGGCATGCCAAGTCCCGTGCTTCCATACAGATTCGTCGCCGAAGAATCCTCCTGGGTGAAGGCGTCGAAGATCCTTGGAAGGTACTCCTGGCTCATGCCGATACCCGTATCGGAAATGGTGAATCGGAGAGTTGAATTCCCGTCAAACCGGGCCAGCTCCTCCACCCGGAAGGACACCTTTCCGCCGGCATCCGTGAATTTAACGGAGTTGCCGAGAATATTGATCAGGACCTGCTTCAGCTTCATATCATCACCGATATAATAATCGCTGACGGAATCACTTATGCTGCAGTCAAAATAAAGCCCCTTGTTATGGCACTGTCCTCCGATGATGGTGGATACCTGATCCACGATCTTCGCAAAGGAGAACTCTCCGTTCTGTATGATCATACGGCCGGATTCGATCCGGGACATATCCAGAATATCGTTGATGATATTCAGGAGATGATGGGCCGAGGTTCCGATCTTCTCCAGATACCCCTTGGTCCGGTTGGATATATCCACGTCCGAAAGGGCGATATTGTCGAGACCTATGATGGCATTCATGGGGGTCCGGATCTCGTGACTCATATTTGAAAGGAAGGCCGTCTTCGCACGGTTGGCCTGCTCGGCAGCCACCAGTGCCTCACTGAGGGCCTTATTCTGCGCCAGGCTCTCTCTGGTCTCCGCATCCACATCCGAAAAGCAGGCTCCCACTGCATGAACCTGGTGATCCTCCCGATCCTCCGGATGACGCACACCTGCGAATCGTATCATTTCATAGGATTCCACGCCGTTTCTCCGGACGATATAACGATAGGAAATGACCCGGTGATCCGAAAGGGCTTCCCGGATGGCATCCGGCTGGATGAAACGAAGGAACTCATCCCGGAACTCCTCCGTGATATGCTCCCGGGCATACTTCGTAAAGGTCTCCAGATATCTGAACTGCTCTCCGGTCTGGAGTGCCTCATCGATCTCCGGATGGGACTGGTAACATACCCCTTCGTCCTTATCCAGCTCGATGTAATACACGCTCCAGTAGTCCGAGGCCAGCGCCGTGATCAGCTTATTCTGCTCTTCCTGCTTCTCCTCGGTCCTTTCCCGTTTCTCCGTAATATCCGAAATAAATACCGTATAGATCCCGCCATAATTATCTGTCATGGTGTAGTGTCCGTAATCATCCACCCAGCGGACACTCCCGTCCTTCCGGATGATCCGGTACTCCACATAGTCCAGATTGTCATCGTTCTGCTTGATCTGATTCGCAATGGATTCGGACATGGCCTGATAATCATCGGGGTGAACCATTCCCTTAAAGGTATAACCCGTAAGGGCCTTGAAGTCCTCCAGATCCTCGCAGCCGAAGATATCGAACACAGCATAGTTCGCATAGATCAGCTCCTCCGGTGCCTCTGCCTTATAGATAAAGAACCCGCCTGGCATATGCCGGCCGAGTTCTTCAACTATGGGGATCGTCTGCTCATTTAACTGAAAACGTTCGCTAAACATACTACTACCTCCGCGGAAAACCGTCTCGAGCTGACGCACACCAATTACTCACACATTTTTTCCAGTTCATCCCTCTTCCCGAGGATCGTCCCCAGAATCTCTGAATAATCCATCTCCGTACGGGATCTCAGAAGCTCCGTGATCTCTACCAGCGGATCGTACATGGGCGTCAGGGCCAGATTTCCCGTAACACCCTTCAGACTGTGGGCTGCTTCAAAGGCCGTATCCAGATCCCCCGATGCAAGGGCATCGGAAAGCTTCCCGAAAGCCTCTTCCTTCACAGCCTTATCTACCAGCTTCAGGTAGAAGGCTTCCATGTTCATGCAACGGCCGAGACCGCTGTCAACATCGGCACCGTACTGCCGAAGGCCATCAATAGTAAGCATAAAGTACCTCCTTACTTTTCTTCGAGCTCCTTCCTGATAAACGCTCCGAACTCCTCCGGCGGAACGGGTTTGGAGAAGTAATAACCCTGGATGATGTCGCAACCCATTTCCTTTAAGGCCTGCAGCTGTTCCTCTGTTTCCACGCCCTCTGCAACCACCGGCACGTCAAGGAACCGGGCGATATCAATGACCAGCTCCACCAGCTTTTTGCTCTTCTCGTCCTTCTGCATATTCCGGATGAATTTCATATCCATCTTCAGCACGTCAATGGGAATGGTGGTCAGCATATTCAGAGACGAATAGCCGGAACCGAAATCGTCCATTTCGATCCGGAACCCATCCTCTCTGAGATGATTGACCGTCTCGATCAGTCCCTGCGCATTGTTGGAATACGCAGACTCCGTAATCTCCAGCATCAGTTCCTCCGGAGCAAGGGAATTCTCACTGATCAACGCGAGAAGCTTCTCCTCCAGTTCCGGATCATAGATATCGATCCTTGATACATTTACCGAAACAGGAACCGAATAGCCATACTCTTCCTTCCACTTCTTTATCTGGGCAGATGCCTCCTGCCATACATAATTATCCAGCTTCTGGATCAGACCGTTGCTTTCAAAAAGCGGAATGAAATCTCCCGGGCTGATCATTCCCAGCTCCGGGTGCTTCCAGCGGATCAACGCCTCCGCACTGCGAAGATGCGGACGGTCCTCCAGGATACTGTACTTCGGCTGGAAATATACCACAAAATCCTTATTCTTCAGGGCGCTGTCCATATCGTTGATCAGCCTTTCCCTGTAGAGATCCTTCTCATTCGTCTCTTTGTTGTAATAGGAGATCTGACGGGTATAGTCCCCCCGGATCAGATCGCAGGCTTGCTTTGCATGATCAAACCAGGTCTCATAGGAGAGACTCTTATCCACATCCTGATAGATACCGATACGGAAACGGATCCGCGGGATCTTCGTCACTCTTGCCAGCTCCTCCTGAAGCCCGGCAAAGACACCGTCATACTCCTCCGCATGGTCCACACAGAGGTAGAATACATCCGCGATGGGCCGGCAGCCGATACAGATCTTCCGGTCGCGGAAACACTCGGTAAGCATCTCTCCGGTCTTCCGAAGGACCTCATCTCCCACTTCCCGTCCGAACATCTCATTCAGCATATGGAAATGTTCGATGTTCAGAGTGATGGCATCCACCCTGTAGTCGGGAGCATAATCCTCGATCTGTCGGATATACTCATAGAAGAACTCTCTGGAATAAAGACCGCTCAGCTCGTCCCTCTCTGCGGCACGGATCAGGCTCTGATCCTCGTACAGCTCGATTATTCTTTCACACCTTGCCTTGATCACATCAGGCATGTCGTAGGGCTTCGTCAGGAAGTCGGCAGCACCCAGCCGGATACTGCGCACCTCAGCGGAACCATCCGCAGTCATAACGATGACCGGCGGAACCGCAAAGTCCTCCTTCATCTGCAGCTTTTCCAGAAGCTCATAGCCGTCCATTTCCGGCATCAGAAGATCTAAAAGCACCAGGGAATAATGAACGGTACGGTCCTGAAGCATGGCAAGAGCCTGCTTCCCGTTCTCGGCAAAGGAAGTCTCATACTTCTCCTTCAGGATCTCTCCCAGGATCTCACGGTTGATCGATTCATCATCTACGATCAGAACCCGCCGTTTGATTCCGGTATTCATTCTGAAATTCTCCATCGCGTTCCTCCTTCTTTGGGGTGTTTCGCGGTACTTATTTTCTACTCCAGGTGGATGGTGCAAACAGGATCAGCATGGGGAAGAGTTCCAGGCGCCCGGCGATCATATCAAAGATCATCACCAGCTTGGATATCCCGCTGAAGGCTGCATAGCTTCCCGTCGGTCCCACAACACCCAGACCCGGCCCGATATTATTCTGCGTGGCGGCAACCGCCGTAAAGCTCGTTTCCAGATCAAAACCGTCGAAGCTGATGATCAGCAGCGAGAAGACAAAGACCAGAACATACGCCATCAGGAATACATTTGATGTTCGAAGCGTCTCCTGCTCAACCGCCTTTCCCTCCAAACGGATCTTCTTTACGCTTCGGGGATGAAGAAAATGTGACAGCTCACTCTTCACCTGCTTAAACCACAGGATACATCGTGACACCTTCACACCGCCTCCCGTACTTCCTGCACAGGCTCCGATGAACATGACCATGACCAGCACGGCCTTGGGCATGGAGCCCCATAGGTTGAAGTCCGTTGTCGCATACCCGGTGGTGGTCATGATGGAGGATACCTGGAAGGCGCCCTCCTTCAATGCCGTTCCGAAATCTCCCACGTCATGAATGATCCCGATCACTACCAGAGTCACGGCCGCTCCGTAAATGATGGCATACCACATGATCTCTTCACATTTTAGGATATCCTTGAATTTACGGAAGACGATCAGGAAATACAGTTTGAAGTTCACTCCGAAGAGGAACATAAATATGGTGATGATGATCTGACAGGATGTGGAATAGCTTGCGATACTGTCATTCTTCACACCAAAGCCTCCCGTTCCCGCAGCTCCGAAGGCGAGACAGAAGGAGTCAAAGGCCGGCATACCGAATATCAGAAGCAGCAGGATGTTCAGTACGGTGAGTCCCAGATAGATGCCATACAGGATCATGGCTGTCTGGCGTACCTTCGGAAGCATCTTCTCCACCGAAGGGCCCGGGCTTTCTGCCTTCATCAGATACATATCATCCGCGTCGGAAGGCAGCACGGCAAGGATGAATACAAGAACTCCCATACCTCCGATCCAGTGGGTCAGGCTTCTCCAGAACAACAGTCCGTGAGACATTCCCTCCACATTTGTCAGGATACTGGCACCGGTGGTGGTAAAGCCGGACGCCGATTCAAAGAAGGCGTCAATAAAGTTCGGGATCTCCCTGCTGATCCAGAAGGGCATGGCTCCGACGATACTGAGCAGGATCCAGCTGAGAGCCGTGATCACAAAGCCTTCCTTGGCATGAATCCTGTCCCGCTTATTCTTTTTTAACCGAAGCAATGTTCCGATCCCCAGCGCTCCGACCATCACAATTCCCAGATGCAGCCAGCAGCTCTCCCTGTACAGGATGGCCACCAGCAGAGGAAGGGACATCAGCAGGCCCTCCACCTGCAAAAGAACACCCAGGATATGAATGATTTTCCCGTAATTCATGAATCTACTCTTTTCCTACCATCCCCATCCCGCCTGTCTCTGCGGGAAAAGGTATGTCCTGCCCTACTGGGACAGGATATCATCGATGGTATTCAGTCCTCTCTGTGTCGTAACAATGACCACACTGTCCCCGGATTCGATCCGGTCATTTCCACCGGGGCGTATGATCTTGCCCTGACGGTTGATACAGCAGATCAGCGTATTCTTTTTGATCTGCAGATCCTTAAGTGTTCCCCAGGTCACTCTCGCATCCTGTCCCACATTGAACTCCATGGCCTCTACGCGGCCGTCCATCAGCCGGTACAGTGCCTCCACATTACTACCGTAGCTGTTCTGCATGGAGCGGACAAACCTGGTGATGTATTCCGCCGTGATCTTCTTTGTGGAAATGATGGTCCCCACAGGAAGCTCTGCCACCATGTCCTCATAGGAATTCCGGTGGATCTTGATCATGCGTTTCGCATCACTGATATTATTTACATACAGCGACAGGAGGATATTCGACTCATCCTGTCCCATGAGAGCGCACACCGCATCCATCTCTTCGATGGATTCCTCCACCAGAAGTGTCTTATCCGTAGCGTCTCCGTGAATGATCATGGCCTTGGGAAGGGCCTCCGCCAGCTCATCACAGCGTTTTCTGTCCTTCTCAATGATCTTTACGGAGATCCGAAGCTCCAAAAGGCGCTTGGCCAGATAATAACTGATCATTCCGCCGCCGGCGATCATAACATTCTTAATCTTCTTTGCCTTGATCCCGCATTTCAGCAGAAGCTCGTTCAGATTCTCCAGGGATAGTGTCACCGAGATGGAATCACCGGCTGCCAGACGGAAATTACCGCCGGGGATCACCACTTCATTTCCGCGTTCCACCACGCAGATCAGTGCATCGCTTCCTACCTTGGATGAAAAATCCTTCAGAACCAGCCCGTCCAGCACCGACCCCTGCGGGATCACAAGACGGAGCAGACTGACCTTACCCTTGGCAAAGGTATCCACCTCCAGCGCGGAAGGTATCTGGATCAGCCGGACCAGATCCGATGCAGCAACCTGTTCAGGATTTATGGACATGGAGAGTCCCAGCTCTTCCTTCAGGAAGTAGATCTCATCCAGGTACTGGGGATCCCGCACTCTGGCGATGGTCTGGCAGTGTCCGGCCTTTCTGGCGATCAGGCATGCCAGCATGTTCTTCTCATCCTGATCCGTAGCTGCGATGAGAAGATCCATATCCTGGATTCCTGCATCGGTCTGTGACTTAAGACTGGTGCAGTCTCCCTGATATCCGATGACATCACAGGCCGAAGCCACAGACTCCACCACCTGATAGTCGGTGTCCATGACTGCCACTTCATGGCCTTCTTCATTCAGCTGCTGGGCCAGGGATTTTCCGACCTGTCCACAGCCTGCTATCAAAATATTCATACGTCTCTTATCCTTCGTTCTACCGATGATACGGTATCATTGAAATTGCCTGCAGAGACACGCTCTGCACCATTTTCATTATATATCCTCATTCGTGCATTATTCAAGACCTTTATCCTCAGGCTCCGGGTCTGCGTCCGAAGCGGAAAGACAGAATGGCGACGGGTGTTTCCGCCTTCAGGGCATGGTGTCTTCCCATCTTTCGGTTATGCGATACATTTAACTCGATATACTCCGGTTCCAGGATCGTGTATTCCGTGATCACACTTCCCGAGAGCAGCTGCGCCAGTTCGGTCTTCGCCTCCAGCGTATCTGCAAGGATCACCGCCCGGGCATTGGACGTCCGCTGGAATACCGTCTGAAGGATGCTGAAGAGCCTTCCTTCCGACCCTTCCACCAGTACATGGGTGGGGGCTTCGATTCCTTCCAGTACCTCAGGAGCCTCTCCTTCCACGACCTCAACTCCGGTTGCAGAAAGGTGCCTGATATTTCTCCGGACCAGATCCACTCTTTCCTTCTCCTTCTCTATGGCGTAGATCCTGGAGTTCTTCAGGATCCTGCCCAGCTCCACCGCAAGGCTTCCGCTGTTGCTTCCGATATCATAGACTACTGCAGGCTCCGTAAGACGAAGCTTGGAAAGTGCGATGGTACGGACCTCTTCCCTGATCAGAGGTATATCCTTCTCTCTGAGAAACTCTTCATTTGACAGACCTGTCAGCACCTGGCTCTCATCCTGTCCTGCTTCACTTTCCGGTGTATTGTTCCGGATCATGACGGTGTACTGCCCCTCAGGCAGAATGTCCGGGAAAGGATCACAGACCGCATCCTCTGCCCCGATCCCGGGACGCTGTCCCTCATCAGCAAAGATTCTTTCCTCACGGAAGGACAGCTGATAGCCCGCATAAAGGGAATACCGTTCTCTCTCCGTATCATTTTCCAATACCCATTTTCTGAGACGTTCCACATCCTCCACGCCTGTAGGCAGCAGATAGGATCTCTTCTCTGAATTCACCCTGCGGAACACCTCCTGCCAGGTAGTCTCCTCTCTGGAAAGGTCCGCAACATACGCGTTGTCCCAATGATCCTGAAGCCTTGCGGCCAGAAGCTGCACGGAGGAGATTCCCGGATAGGTCCGGATCAGCATCTGGAGCCGTCCGGTATCGGACAGCAGCATACGCCTCCGCCAGTTGGTGAGATAGAAAATGAGTCCGGTAGCGCCGCTGTGGAAGCCGGTGTCGCCGGCCAGTAATACCGCAACGCGTACATGGGGATCACCCTGACGTGCTTCCTGCAGCAGCTGTTCCATACGGGGCAGGATCTCGTCACCGTGGACGTAGGGGTAGATCTTCTTTCCGGAGCGGAAAGGAAGGAGCTGCTGTTTCTCTCCGAAGAGCACGTCAGCCTCCCGGATCGCCCGTCCTGCTTCCTCCGTCATGCAGGCTCTGTCTCCAGGTCCGGTTCCCACCAGCGACACCGTAATGGTAACGGTGTCACGAAGATCCACGGACAGAAGCTCTCCCAGACGGTCCAGCACCTCTGCATAGGAGATGCCATCCTCCTCCGGCGCACCCAGCACGTAGACCGCAGTCTCCGTTTCCTGGGCAGCAAATATCTTCTCGCTGAAGCCCCCGCTGTTCCTGTTCTGTTTTGTAACCAGATGACGGATTCCATAGCTGCGGAGAGTTGCGCGGTTCATTTCCTCGGTAAAGGGGCCCTGCATGGCTATGATCCGTTCCCGGGGGATCTCCAGGGAATCACAGATATCGAAGCATTCCTTCGTAGGAGGAATACGTACATACAGACGGTCCTTCAGGCTCTCCGAAGACGTAAACTCCGACAGGGTATCCGCACCTGTGGTCACAAGAATATTACCCGATGTACGGCACAGTGCTGTAATGGCCTCGTCAAGACCTGCAAAAAGAAAGACCTTTCTGTCCGGCGCATCCTTACTCTTCCTCTTCAGCCTAAGATACGGAACACCGGCTCTTTCGGCCGCCGCTCTGATTCGTTCCGACGCATCCAAAGCAAAGGGATGGGTTGCATCCACCACGATCTTCGGAGCCACCCGTCTCAAGGTCGCCTCCGTTTCCTCTTCATTCATCTGTTCAAACAGAAACTCCGTAGGGTCACCCGGACCTGCATCCTCCGGAGTCACCGTCCCGTACTCCGGCGAAACGGAAACCACCGTTTCGATACCCGCTGCTCCGAGCCGCCTTGCAAGCCTTCTTCCTTCCTTTGTTCCCGAGAAAAGGAATACCTGTTTCATGCTCTGTTCCTCGTCCCTTCTTTGATAATCATATTAATACCTTATTGTAACACAAAACCTTATATTTATGGTATACTTTCCGCAGTAAGTTTTACCCGGAGGAAACCATGCAGATCGATATCTTATGTGTTGGAAAGATAAAGGAATCCTTCTTTCGCAATGCGATAGAGGAATATAAGAAACGGCTTTCCCGTTACTGCAGACTCAGTGAGATCGAAGTCGCGGACGAGAAGACGCCGGACAGTGCTAGTGCCGAGGAAGAGCGGCAGATCAAGGAGAAGGAAGGTGACCGGCTGCTGTCGAAGATTCATGACGGTGCATATGTGGTCGCACTTGCCATCGAAGGAAAGAGCTACTCCAGCGAAGAGCTCGCAAAGGAGCTTGAGACACTGGCTGTCCGCGGAGTCAGTCATATCCAGTTTGTGATCGGAGGTTCTCTCGGACTCTCTCCCGCCGTACTTCGCCGCGCCGACCTTCTTCTCAGTTTTTCGAAGATGACCTTCCCTCACCAGCTGATGCGTGTCATCCTGCTGGAACAGATCTACCGATCCTACCGCATCCAGCGGAACGAGCCCTATCACAAATGAGAAACCTTGTTTTATAAGGGATTCTTTCAGCTTTACGGGCACTTGACAGTGCACCTGAAAGAAACTAAAATGGACTTATCAGTGAACACTTGGAGGAGGTGTAACCAATGAATGATCAGAATTTATCTGTAAATCCCTTCATGCCGGAGAGGCACATCAAACCCGTTTCGGAACTGCCTTCCGTAAAAAAGGGATACATCAGCGGCATTAAATACTATTACTTCATCATCATGAAGGAAAGAGCCCTGTCCGAGACACCGGAGGTATATGAGGCTCTTGTAGAATTCGGTTCAGAGATGGCGAATCTGCTGGAGACCGAAAGTGCAGACTCCGTAGCAAAGATGGCAGAGCTGTTCAAGGTCTTCTATCCGGACGGACATCTTCATAAGGCATTCGAGACCCTGCAGCTGGAGGTTGCGCTGGATGGGATTAGCGAGTGTCTGTATAATCTGAAGAAGATGTATCATTTGCTGGATAAGTAGGGGAAGAACCTGCTTCGCAGGTACGAAAAATAGAAAAGGCACTGCTGTCATGCGAGCATGACGCAGTGCCTTTTCTATTTTTCTACGGTGAATCCTACTCCCTACCGTCCCAGCAGTAAGTACAAAGTTTCTCTTTCGGTAAGCCGGTGGCTTCGATCATGTCGTCCAGGCGGTTGTAGGCCAGGGTCGTGAAGTTCAGCTTCTGGCAGATCCGGTCAAGCATCCGGTGATAACGGTCGGAATCCGGATTCGCATAATCCTCAAGGATGGTACGTGTTACCTCCTGTCCTTCCTCTTCCTGGATCACCTGGCGTGTGATCAGCTCCATCTCGGATGTGGATCTGGAGAAGTTGATATACTTACATCCGAACATAAGCGGCGGGCATGCCGGACGGATGTGAACCTCCTTGGCTCCGCTGTCATACAGGAATTCGGTGGTTTCACGAAGCTGTGTTCCGCGAACGATGGAATCATCAATGAGCAGAAGCTTCTTACCGTCGATCAGTTCATGAACTGGGATCAGCTTCATATGTGCGATCAGGTTTCGCTTATCCTGATGAGTAGGCATAAAGGAACGGGGCCAGGTCGGTGTATACTTTACAAACGGACGGGAGAAAGGAACTCCCGATTCATTTGCATATCCGATGGCATGTGCGGTTCCTGAATCCGGAACACCTGCTACACTGTCGATATCGCCCTTGCCGAAGCCGTCCCGCTGCGCCAGCTTGGCTCCGCAGGCATTACGCATGGTCTCAACCGAGATCCCTTCATACTCGGAGGACGGATATCCGTAGTAGATCCAGAGGAAGGTACAGATCTTCATCTCCTCTCCCGGCTTGGAAAGGGTTGTGACCGCCTCCGGTGTGATTACTGCGATCTCTCCGGGGCCCAGTTCGCGAACCGGCTTATATCCCAGATTCAGATACGCAAAGGATTCAAATGTGGCACAGTATCCGGTATCCTTCTTTCCGATCACCACGGGAGTTCTTCCGTAGCGGTCTCTTGCGCAGTAGATACCCTTTGAAGTGAGCAGCAGAATGGTCATGGATCCTTCGATCATTTCCTGCGCATATTTGATACCGTCAACGATATTATCCTTCGTATTGATGAGCGTAGCCACCAGCTCTGTCTTGTTGATGTCTCCTCCGCTCATCTCCAGGAAATGGGTGTGGTCCTTCTGGAAGATCAGCTTTACCAGCTCATCTGTATTATTCACCTTGCCGACCGTGGTAATGGCATAGGTTCCGTGATGTGAACGCACAAGCAGTGGCTGGGGGTCATAATCGGAGATACATCCGATACCCACATTTCCCTGCATATCCTTCAGATCATCTGTGAATTTACTCCGGAAGGGAGAATTCTCGATATTGTGAATGGCACGGTTAAAGCCATCCTTTCCGTAGACTGCAAGGCCTGCGCGCCTTGTTCCCAGATGGGAATGGTAATCCGTTCCGTAGAACAGGTCAAATACACAATCTTCCTTAAGTGCTGCCGCAAAAAATCCACCCATGATCAATCTCCTGTTTCGGTACTGTTAACGAGCCGTTTTATTATGCGATAAAATAAGCCAAAAGTAAACCCGTTTTTCAAAAAAAGTTTACCAAAAATTCTTCCCAAATTCCCTATCTCTTGTGGAAAAAGAGCAAGCCACGGGAAGCCCCGTGGCCTGTTCACTGTTTTCTACACAGCTGTTTCATCTGTATGAAGTCCGAAGAAGCTTCCGCGGTCAACACTGTCATAGGACTGCTTCAGCTCGTCGATACACTTCAGCTGCTCTTTCGGTACATTTACGTACATATCTTCCATGGAGATCTCAGCCTCGCCGGCATTCAGCGAAATGGTCTCATCCAGCTCATTGTAAGGCTCGCTAACCAGAAGCTGACGGACAGCTTCCGAGAAATAGGGCATATTCTGCGGCAGAGAAATGATCCTCTGCATCTCCAGGAAACTGATTCCCTCTTTCTTCAACTGGCACAGCTGCTTCTTCTGAATCTTCTCTGTAGCGCCCTGAACAAAGGACTGGGCAGCACGGCGCATGATGTCCTCACGCGTCTCATTTGCAGGAGATACAAACATCATATTCGACTCCTGCAGCGTGATGGGTTCATTTGAAAATGCGGATGCGATCAGCTTCTCCGGTCCGTACGCACCGATACCGATCAGCAGGTTGCGGTAGACCTTCTCCATCTCCTGACGGATCGGAACCACACGGCCGTTATCGATATCCGCCTCATGGCTTACCATCAGGTTGATGATACCCTTACGCATATCCTCGATCCTCTCCTCCGTCACATAGTCCGAAGGCAGATATTCATGACGAACCGCATCCTTCATCATGTAGCTGATAACATTATTGCCGCTGACAGCCAGATCCTCAACGGAATTCCAGAGATCCTGGTCAAATCTGGAATAGGTATCCGATATCTGCTCTGCACGCTGGCGCAGCATACGGATCACATCCCCGAAGACATCCTGATCATTCAGGCCATCACG
Organism: uncultured Lachnospiraceae bacterium; assembly: GCA_902797155.1. Classification (GTDB taxonomy): domain Bacteria; phylum Bacillota; class Clostridia; order Lachnospirales; family Lachnospiraceae; genus Eubacterium_Q. The sequence continues at coordinate 2,195 of CADBRW010000091.1, read as the reverse complement.
AATGGCCTTTCTCTCGGTCTCAAGGATCTGCTTTACGCTTGCCTCATAATAACCGCGCTCCGTCTCCCGCTTGGCGGACGGGAACGCAAAGAACCTCTTCTGCACGATCTGAAGAATGGAGTCGACGATACGCTGGTACTCGCCGCTGACCATCGGCGTCCGGCACATTTCCTCCAACGTCTTAGCCTCGGCAACCATACCTGTATCCGCCTCCAGGCCCTCAAAGCCCTTGGATCCGATCATCTGAACCGTGAGGAATGGACCATATACCCGAAGATACTCCTGAATATGGCGCTCCAGCGCAGACATCATTCCGTTCTTGATATATTTCACAATAACCGGAACTTCCATCTTGAAGCTCTCCAGCTGCCGCGGAACGGAGGTACGGAACTCATCCTCCCCCTTCTTGATCTGCTTATAGTTCGGTCTTGTATACTGAGCCACACGAAGCAGACCGTTTGCCTGCAGATGGATATCATCCCCGGAGCCACCCTCCAGGAACTCCCGGATCTCGCCGAAGGAATCTCTGAGATCTACCTGCATCTTCTCGGAATTCGAAACAGGCTCGTGCAGCCTCTTATATGCTTCCTTAAACACCTGGAACTCAACGATATTCTCGATCTCACGGATGGGGATCCGGTAATCGGATTCATTCAGCACCTTGAAAAGACGGGAACCTGCCTTATCAAAGAAGGCATCACGAAGAAGCATCTCCGCACCCTCTTCTCTGCGGCTTCCCACATATTTAACACAGGTCAGCTTATACAGGAAGTAAGCGATATCACTGTAAATGATGTGCTCGGGAAGATATCCCTGGTCATCCTCCTTGCCGGATACCAGCATACATGAATCAAAGATATTCTCCTTCATGGACACACGATGGGTGCCACTCTCAAAGGTGTAAGCCTCTCCCCTCTCTGTCAGGGTCATGAGAGTTTCCATCTCCTTCAGCGTCGCATAGGCATTCGCTTCAAGCACGCTTCGCTTCTCCCAGTCAATGGAGGAATTGGCGAAAAGTACATCCGGAGTCAGAAGACATCCGCCTATCCGGAAATTCGTCCACTTCTTGGAACGTCCGTATGCCCGGATATTATAGGCAACATCCGCAAGGATACCGCTGCCGGTTCCTCCGGAGATACCGCTGACGATCATAACATCCAGCCTGCCGTCCTGCGAACGGTTGTATACCTCATCAAGCTTCTCAAAAAGAAGGATCCGCATGTCCTCGTACGCATTGGAGAACATGAGCCGACCGATCTGGCGGTTTCCCTTTGCACCGTCTCTTCCAATGGGGATTGCCGGGAAATCCGGACGCATCCACTTTGCGATGGTGCTCTGTACCGGTCCCTCTGCTGTACCCGTCTCCAGAATATTCTCCAGATTCGGGCGATAAATACTGATAACCTCAAGTGCATTGAGTCCGATGCCTTCCCGTGCATCCTGGATCGTAGCCTCCATCTCCGGAATGTCAGAATCGATCAGCAGATAGTGGATATTGTCTTCCTGCTTCGTCCGTCCCTGCATCATCTTCTTATATGCAGTTACGCACTGACGACCGATACCGCCCAAACCGATCAAAAGAAAATCCCCGTAAAACTGATTTTCCTCTTCGGCCTTATTCAGTATCCGAATCTGCCTCAGTTTACTAAACTCTTCCTTTTGTGTATCAATAAGAATCATACTTCTACTCCTTCAGGTTACGAAGCTTCGCGTCATCTTCGCAAGACTGCTCCGATTGCAGTCCCATAGATAGGGAGATTATATCATATTCTGTGCAATATTACTATCAAAAAGTCCAAAATTTGTAAAATATGCCACGAAACTGCCCTGTTTGAAACACTTGAATTCTTCCCGAAACTGAAAAAGTGCTCTGCGGTCGGTTGTTCATCCCGATTCACAGAGCACTTTCAGGCTTACTGCCTATTAAATGAAACAATCCTTATCACAGATGTCATATTATTACTTCATGTATCCCTTACCGTTGAAGGAATACTTCTTTCCGTCGATCGTCAATGTACACTTCTTAGCATACCACTTACCATCTCCGAACCACCATCCGGTTTTGTCCTTCTTCCAACTTGCCTTACGCGCGTAGGTCCAGGTACCGTCCTTATTCAGCCAATATCCCTTGCAGTATTCATTTGCCGCCATGGTTCCATCCTTTTTCAGGAAATACCACTTCTTTCCGTCCTTTA
>CADBRW010000090.1 GCA_902797155.1 uncultured Lachnospiraceae bacterium | reverse complement strand
GGAGACCAACGGAAGCGTTGATTTCCGTGATCTGTCCGAACGTATCGCAGTAGCCGTAAAGAGCAAGATCGGATTTACACCGCTGGTTAAGGTGGTTGAGCTTGGTGTGCTTCCGCGCAGTGAGAAGAAGACCAAGCGTGTGATCGACGAGCGTTATGACTAAAAGCCTGAAATCCGTTTCATTTTCATGGTGATGTGTATGAGATTATTGGAAGAATTCGAACCGAAGAGAGTGCTGTATCATTTTGAAGAGATCACGAAGATTCCTCGTGGCTCCCGCCATACGAAGGAGATCAGTGACTGGCTGGTGACATTTGCACGTGAGCATAAGCTGGAATACCGGCAGGATGCTCTTGGAAATGTGGTGATCCGTAAACCTGCATCATCTTTAACCGGACCGGAGGGCTCGGGACAGGAAAACAACGGGAAACAGGCTGCGCCGGTGATCCTTCAGGGGCACATCGATATGGTCTGTGAGAAGGACCCCGACTGTACGCTGGACATGGAGAAGGAAGGCCTTCACCTGGTACTGCACAGACGGAAGGAGCTGGACTGGCTGATGGAGGATCTTAGTCCACTTCAGAGCGAGGATGACTGGATCCTTAAGGCGGAAGGCACCACACTGGGAGGCGACGACGGGATCGCAGTCGCTTACATGTTGGCACTGCTGGAGGCTGAGGATATACCGCATCCCCCGTTGGAATGCATCTTCACCGTAGACGAAGAGATCGGCATGCTGGGTGCTTCCGGCATGGATCTTTCGGATATTCAGGGGAGACTCCTGCTGAACGTCGACTCTGAGGATGAGGGGCATCTCCTGGCAGGCTGCGCAGGAGGCTGTACCACAACGGTTGAGATCCCTGTGGAAAGGGACTGGCCGGAGGCAGCACCCATGGAGGCTGTACTTACCGTAACAGGTCTGCAGGGCGGCCATTCCGGTATCGAGATCGACAGAGGCAGAGCCAATGCAAGTATGTTGCTGGGCCGTATACTTCAGATGCTGTTTTATGAATTTGAAGAAGGGCTTTGGCTGGTATCCGTAAATGGCGGAAGCAAGGACAATGCCATTCCGAGAACCGCAGAGGCACGTCTTCTGGTGGAACCGGAGCTTATGAATGCAGTCCTTCGGTATGTGCAGGAAGAGGAAGAAACCTACAGGAAAGAGTATGGAGACATAGAACCTCTGCTTCAGCTGAAGCTGGAGATAAGGCAGGCTCAGGACGAAGTGCTTCCAAAGCCTATGGACAGAGCTTCCGCACGGCGGGTGGTTCAAATGCTCCGGATCCTTCCGAATGGGATTCAGAAAATGAGCTTCGACATTCCGGGACTGGTGGAAACCTCGCTGAATCTGGGGATCCTTGTTACGGAGGATACATCGGTCAGTGCATCCTTCTCGGTTCGAAGCAGTGTGAATTCCGAGAAGTGGGAGCTGATCAACCGGCTTGATGCGACTGCACAGGCATTGGGCGGCAGCTGCCGGAATGAAGGAGAGTATTCCGCCTGGGAATACAGGAAGGATTCACGCCTTAGGGATGTGATGCAGTCCTGCTATCAGGCACAGTATGGGAAACCCATGATCGTGGAGACCATTCACGCAGGTGTGGAGTGCGGGATCTTCGCAGATGAACTCCCCGGTCTGGATGCGGTTTCCTTCGGACCGGAGCTAAGAGATATTCATACCCCCAGAGAGACCATGGATCTTGCATCCGTGGAACGGACCTGGAGGCTGATCCTGAGTGTATTGAAAGAACTATGAAGAACAGTAATCCATTTCCAACAAAAAAGAAAAAAATGCGTTCTGCACAGCTGATCCCCCTCAGCTTCCTCGGGGCCATCATCATCGGAACCTTGCTTCTGATGCTGCCATGTGCCAAAGCCGGAGAGGGGAGTGCGGATTTTACAACGGCCATGTTCACATCCACCACATCCATTTGTGTGACGGGGCTTGTGGTCGTGGATACCTTTGCGTACTGGACGCTGTTCGGTAAGATCGTTATCCTGATCCTGATCCAGATCGGAGGCTTCGGTGTCATCGCCGTCTCCTCCATCCTGATCCTGAAGCTGGGAAAGAAGTTTTCACTATGGCAGTCCATGCTGGTACAGGATGCCTTTAACCTGAACTCCATTTCGGGAGTGTGGCATTTCCTGAAGGTGGTATTTAAAGGTACCTTTCTGGTGGAAATGTTCGGAGCGCTCCTTTACATGGTCAGGTTTATCCCGAAGTTCGGCGTCCTTGAAGGAATATGGCAGTCCATATTCACATCGATCTCGGCCTTCTGCAATGCGGGGATCGACATCCTGGGGCCGGACAGCCTGATCAGTTATCAGACGGATCCGTACATTTTATTCGTTACCATGTTTCTGATCGTTATGGGCGGTCTTGGTTTCGTGGTCTGGCTGGATATGTACCGGACCATCCGTAAGGGTATCAAATGGAAGTATTCGCCGGTCATCATCTGGAAGCATTTCGGTGAGCATACCAAGCTGGTGATCGTACTTACCCTGTCACTGATCCTGATCGGTGCGGTGGCTGTGTTCGGGATCGAGTATAACAATCCGGAAACCCTTGGAAAGCTTTCCGTGGGTGACAAGGTGGTGAACAGTGTATTCCAGTCCGTCACCTTCCGTACGGCTGGTTTTGCCGCAGTTCCCCAAAACGGTCTTATGGAAAGCACCAGCTTCCTGGGATGTATCCTGATGTTCATCGGAGGCTCCCCGGTGGGAACGGCCGGCGGCGTGAAGACAGTTACCTTCTTTGTGGTCATACTGAACGCAGTATCCTTTATCCGGAACAGGAAGGAAAATGTGGCGTTCGGAAGAAAGATCACTTCCAGTATGATCCACAAGGCATCCGCCATCGTCATAGTCGGATTCCTTATAACCTCATTCCTTCTGATCCTGCTGATGGTGGTCAACCGCGTATCACTGGTGGACGGAATGTATGAGGCCTTCAGCGCGACAGCGACCGTGGGCCTTTCCAGAGGGCTTACATCCACACTGAATCTGGCAGGAAGATGGGTGATCATCGTTGCCATGTATCTGGGAAGGATCGGACCGATCTCCATGGCGCTTTTCTTTAACTACAGGTCGGAAGGTAAGAATAAAGTCAGCTATGCTGACGGACATTATTTCATCGGATAGATTCGGAGGAATGAGAATATGGGAAAATCAATCGCAGTGATCGGCCTTGGACGCTTCGGAAGAAAGCTTGCCGAGAGTCTGTATGAAATGGGAACCGATGTTATGGCAGTGGACAAGAATCCGGAGATCGTGGCTGCGGTATCGGGCAGGGTGACCTACGCCATTGAAACGGATGTGGTCAGTGAGGATGCACTGAAGGGAATCGGACTGGGATCCATGGATGTGGTGGTAGTCGCCATGGGATCGGACCTTGTAGCCAGCATCATGTCGGTTATGGTGGCGAAGGAGCAGGGAGTTCCGATGGTCATTGCCAAAGCGGCAGATAAGAGAATGGGACAGATCCTGGAGCGCATCGGTGCGGACAAGATCATTTTCCCGGAGGAGGAGACCGGTTTCCGTACCGCCCGCACACTGGTGATGGATTCCTTCCTGGAATTCTTTGATATTGACGACAACCTCTGCCTTCTTGAAATCAAGCCGAAGAAGGAATGGATCGGAAAGAATCTGATCGAACTGGATCTCCGCGGGAAGTACGGCGTAAATGTGGTTGCCGTTAAGGATCACAGTGAGATGCGATCCTTTATCGATCCGAAGCGTCTGCTGGAAGCAGATACGGAGCTGCTGGTGATCCTCGAGAAAGCAGACCTGAACCGCCTGAAGTGACAGGGGCCTTGTGCCAAGGTAGAGATTTCGTGCTACACGCCCAACGCACGGTATAAAAAAACAGCAGTTACGGTTGAAATGAAAATGCAACCATACCTGCTGTTTTTTGTTATGGTTTTCCGCTACGTCGCGAATTGTAGCGCGAGCGGTTAGTCCTGTCCGCCTTCGCGCATTGTGTAGTTGGTGTCCTCGTCGATCATTTTCAGCATGATCTGTGCAAAACCGGGGTCGAACTGGGTGCCGGAGCCCTTGATGATCTCTTCGCGGATCCGGGCCTGAGGCATGATCTTACGGTAGCTGCGCTGGCTTGACATGGCGTCATAGGCGTCCGCTACAGCCACGATACGAGCTTCCTCGGGAATCTCTTCACCGGCAAGACCGTCGGGATAGCCGGTTCCGTCCATACGCTCATGATGCCACCTTGCACCGATGGACAGCTTGGGCATCTCCTTGATATTCTTCAGGATCTGAGAGCCGATGACAGGGTGGCGCTTGATGAGCTCGAATTCTTCGTCGGTCAGCTTTCCGGGCTTATTGATGACGGAGTCCGGGACGCCGATCTTTCCGACGTCATGGAGAAGTCCGATGATGTAGATATCACGCTGTTCCTTCATGTTGTATCCATAACGACGCGCAATCTCTCTTGCATACTCGGCAACCCGGCCGGAGTGACCGTTGGTATAGGTGTCTTTCGCGTCGATGGCCTCCGCCAGGGAACGTACGACATCCAGGAAGAGCTGGTCGTTCTGCTTGGTCTTTCTGGCAACCTCCTCTGACAGATGCTTCTGGAGGCGCAGGAGTTCTGCAATCTGCTTCACCCGGAGAGTCAGGATCTCGGAGATAAAAGGCTTGCGGATGAAGTCCTTGGCTCCCAGCTTCAGTGCCTGCTTCTCGGCGTTTATGTCATTTTCCGAGGTAAGGAATACCACCGGAATATCTGCGATCTCCGTCTCCATGGAGCGGAGCCGGTTGATGGTCTCGAATCCGTCCATTCCGGGCATGTTGATATCCAGAAGGATCAGATCCGGTCGGTTCGTTTTTACGAAGCTGAGGAGTTCCTCGCCGGAAGAGAGCTTTGATACAATGATGTCATTCTTTGAAAGGATCCTCTCGGCCAGCTTCAGGTTCATGTCGTCGTCATCCACCACGGCTACCCACAGCTGGTCATCTCTGGCGGTGGCCAGGGTATCCAGCTCCATGAAATCAGTCTCATAGTTGATGGTCAGGACTTCGCCGTGCTTCTCACGCCAGCTGCGGATGAGATTTCCGGCAACCTGGTCAACGCCTTCTGATTTGATATCCGTAAGAATGATGAAATAGGCGTTTTTTCTGGCCTGCATCAGCAGATCGCTCTTTCGAAGGGTGCTGCCGATATGATCACCGAAGAGATCGTAGTATTCCATGAGCTTTGCCGGATCCTGTTCTTCGTTGGGCTTCAGGGTCACAAGTATCTTGCAGGCATTTCGGTGATAACGCATTACATAGCGCATCACGAAGCGGTATACGCTGACAAATGATGCCTTATCCAGCTTCAGGGCGGAAGCGGTCGTATTTCTCTCGGACAGGATCATGGTCAGGGTCTTCAGGTCCAGATCATGGGATTCCTGGGAGAGGTTTTCTTCCTTGAAGATGGAGTATCCGTGCTTTCCGCGGTTCTTGATCTCGTACAGCGCCTTGTCTGCCAGCTTCAGGGACTCTTCGTAGTCGTCTCCCTGGCCGTTCATTCGGATGGCACCGATGGAGGCACCGAGAGGGATGTCCATGTCATCTCCGAGGATCCTTTTGGCATCGGAGAGAAGGGTGCTGTTCAGCTGGTCGGAGAACTCCTTGATATCTTTCTCGTTTTTCATGGATACGGAAAATGCCACGAATTCGTCACCGCCCAGTCTTCCGGCGATGTCATCCGGTCCGAGAAAGCCACGGATCAGAATGGCGAAGCTGATCAGGATCTTATCCCCGGCGGAATGGCCGTAAATGTCATTCACCAGCTTAAAGGAGTCCAGGTCGATCATCAGAAGGTATCCGGATTTCCGGCGGCATACCATTTCCAGCTTGCTGTTCACGGCACTCTTGTTCAAAAGACCGGTGAGGTTGTCTGTGGTTGCTTCCTCATGAAAACGGTGAAGCATATCCTGCCTTTTCAGGACGTTCTGGATCCTTCGCAGTAAAACGGTATGCTCAAAGGGCTTTCGGATGTAGTCGGAAACGCCCATCTCAAAGCCTTTGGTCTCGGACTCATTATCCTCTTCTGATGTAAGGAAGATAACGGGGATTTCCTCCAGGTCCAGTTCATCCTCCAACTGGCGGATCTTCTTCAGGGTCTCAAAGCCGTCCATTTCCGGCATAAGGATGTCCAGAAGGATCAGATCCGGGGTGTCCGACCGAAGATATTTCAGAAGCTCGGCACCGGAATGAAGAGGTGTTACCTCGATCCCGTTCTTGGTAAGGATGTTTGTTGCTATTTTAAGATTCATGGAATCATCATCAACGAGTACTACATGGTTTGCCATAACTGCCCACCCTTTCGTTTTGATTATATAAGCATTATACAGAATACTTGAAAAGTTGCAACTATACAATTATACTTGTAAGGTAGTCCGTGTATTTGATCTGGGGAGCGGAATATGAAACGCAGTCGTAAAAATCTGGTACTCACACTTCTTATTACCTTTGTGCTGATGACACTTCTTGTGTTGTTTACTGCAAGGGTGATCTTTCGTACTGCATTTTCCTCGGCCCAGGAACTGGGAGATGACAAGACTACGGCCATTACGGCTGATCTGGAAAACTACCTGGATACAGCCAAGAGTGTCCTCTGGCTGGCTGCGGATACCGTGGACCATATGGTAGAGAAGGGTGCTTCGGACGAGGAGATCATCGAGTATATCACAAGAGAATCCGCTCATACGGAAGAACAGTTTGATGAAAGCTATACAGGTATCTACGGAGTGATCCGGGGAAACTATGTGGACGGTGTAGGCTGGGTGCCTCCGGAGGATTATGATCCGACGAAGCGTGAATGGTATCAAATCACTACCGGAGGAAAGGGCGAGGTTGTGATCATCCCGCCGTATGTGGATGCACAGACCGGCAACGTTATCATTTCCATCGGTAAGGCGCTGACGGATAACAGGAATGCGCTTGCCCTGGACCTGACACTGAACGGCGTGCAGGAAATCGTGGAGAAGATTCAGATCAACGGATATGGTTATGGCTTCATTCTTGATCATAACGGTATGGTCATCGCTCATCACGACAAGGGTGAGAACGGAAAATATTACAATGAAGATTCTAAATATCAGGAACTTTTTCAGGAAGTCCTGAAAGTGGGGAAGGGAAACTTTGACCTCCGTCTGGACGGTGAGAAATGTACCGTTTTTGTGGATGATGTCATGGATCAGTGGCATCTGGTGGTTGTTACCAAGAACTCGGAGCTGTATCAGGCCCCCATGTCCCTGCTCTTTGTCAGTATTCTGATCAATCTGATCGTATTTATCCTGATCTCCGTATTCTATATCGTCGGTTATCTCAGTGAGAGAAAGGCCAACATCCGTATGGAGAAGCTGAAGGAGGTTGAGCGGAAGAAGAGCTATGAGGCCAAGATCCTGAAGCTGGAGAAGACGGCTGCGGACAGTGCCAATAAAGCCAAGAGTAATTTCCTGGCGGACATGAGTCATGAGATCCGTACGCCTATCAATGCGATCCTCGGAATGAACGAGATGATCCTGCATGAATCCAAGGAAGAAGAAACACTGGAATATGCGTCAAATATCAAGAGCGCGGGAAATACCCTGCTGTCCATCATCAATACCATCCTGGACTTCTCCAAGATCGAGGACGGAAGGATGGGACTGGTTCCTGCAGAGTTTGATACGGTGGAGATGATCAACGGTCTTGTGAACTCCATCAGTGAAAGGGCCAAGGAGAAAAATCTGGAATTTAAGCTGGATATCGATGAGACCCTTCCTTCCAGGCTGATGGGAGATGATGTCCGGATCAGTCAGGTGATCATGAATCTCCTGACCAATGCCGTAAAGTACACGGAGAAGGGGCAGGTGACGCTGAGCATCCGAAATCTGGGCGAAAGAGATGGAAAGTATCATTTGCTTGTCTCTGTAAAGGATACGGGAATCGGAATCCGAAAGGAGGATATGAACAAGCTGGCTATCTCCTTTGAGCGTCTGGATGAGCAGAGAAATCGCCATATCGAGGGAACCGGCCTGGGAATCGCCATCGTTACACGGCTTCTCATCATGATGGAAAGCCGCCTGAAGCTGACCAGCGAGTATGGCGTGGGATCGGAATTCTCCTTTGAACTGCCCATCGAGGCAGTGGATATGACGCCCATCGGAGCATTTGACGAGAAGAGACGGGCCGTTCCCCAGACGGTGGAGAGCGATGTGCTCATTTCCGTTCCGGAGGCAAGGATCCTGCTTACGGATGATAACGCCATGAACTGCAAGGTGGCGGTCAATCTGATGAAGCTCTTCAACGTACGCCCAACGGTCTGCAACTCCGGCAGGGAGACCATTGAGAAGATGGAGAAGGGGGAGTACGACCTGCTGTTCCTGGATCATATGATGCCGGAAATGGATGGCGTGGAAACCCTGGGTACGCTGGTGCGGGCCGGCCTGGTGAAGAATACGAAGGTGATCGCTCTAACTGCAAATGCGGTTGTTGGTGCAAGAGAACAGTATCTGAATGTCGGTTTCGATGATTATCTGTCGAAGCCCATCAAGCTGAAGGATCTGGAGAAGATCCTTCGGAGGTATCTGCCGGCGGAAATGATCGTAGAGCTGAAAAAAGAAGAACCCGGAGATTCAGGGAAGGCAGAAGAGACTGTGGAGACACCGAAGGGACCGTCTGCGGACAGTGTAGATGAAACCCCGGAGCAGGCCGCCGGAAAGAAGGATGCGCCGGCTGAGATTATTTCGGAAGAGATTTCGGAGGATTCTTCGGAGGAGGCTTCGGAATTAACCTCGGAGAATACGGTGGAGATCGGTGCGCCGGAACCTGCCGTATCGAAATCAGGGGCTCCCTTTGATGAGCTTCGGAAGCTGGGGCTCTCCGTGGAGGACGGGCTGACCTTCTGCGGCGCAGATGAGGATTTCTATCTGGAGATCATTCACGATTATGTGGAGGAGGCTCCGGAACGGATCGGCAGGCTGTCGGATTTCCTGAAGGAAGGGAACCTGAATGATTACAAGATCCTGGTTCATACCGTGAAGAGCGCATCCAAGACTATCGGGGCCATGGATCTGTACGAGCAGGCGCTGGGGCTTGAGCGTGCGGCTGCCGACGGTAAGCAGGATGTGGTAGAACGGGACCACGAGGCTGTGATGAAGGCCTACGGAGACCTTGCAGAGCAGCTTGGGAATGTGGTATAATCTTACTTTGTGAATCTGTCTAGGAGGACAAACTATATGGCGAAGTACAATCATAAGCTGATCGAGGCAAAATGGACGAAGAAATGGGAAGAGAGTCCCATTAATGTGAATGACGGTAAGAAGGAGAAGTATTACTGTCTGGATATGTTTCCGTATCCCTCCGGCAACGGCCTGCATGTAGGCCATTGGAGAGGATATGTGATCTCCGATGTCTGGAGCCGTTATCAGCTGATGCATGATAAATATGTGATCCATCCCATGGGCTGGGATGCTTTCGGACTTCCGGCAGAGAATTATGCCATCAAGCATGGTGTACATCCCGCCATTTCCACTGCGGAAAATGTATCGAACATCAAGCGC
>CADBRW010000089.1 GCA_902797155.1 uncultured Lachnospiraceae bacterium | reverse complement strand
GTGCCGGAACGGAGGAAGCCTTCCTTATCTGCATCCAGGATGGCAACCAGCGTGATCTCCGGAATATCCAGTCCCTCTCGCAGCAGATTGATCCCCACCAGCACATCGAAGACGCCCATGCGAAGATCCCGTACGATCTCGGTCCGTTCCAGGGTATCGATATCGGAATGCAGGTACTTCACCTTTACGTCCATACCACGAAGGTAATCCGTCAATTCCTCTGCCATCCGCTTCGTAAGCGTGGTCACAAGTACCTTGTGGCCCGCTTCGGTTTCTTTCTTGATCTCGGCATACAGGTCGTCAATCTGACCCTCCACCGGACGTACATCGATGGGCGGATCCAGAAGTCCCGTAGGACGGATGATCTGTTCGGTGCGGAACTCCTCATGCTCCTCCTCGTAGGGACCGGGGGTTGCTGACACATACAGGACCTGATCGATCCGGTCCTCAAACTCCTCAAAATTCAGGGGACGGTTATCCATGGCGGACGGCAGACGGAACCCGTAATCGATGAGGGTCTGCTTCCTGGCCTTGTTTCCACCGAACATTCCCCGCACCTGCGGAAGTGTCATATGGGACTCGTCCACGATCAGCAGAAAATCCTTATTGAAGAAATCCATCAGGGTATCCGGCGGATCCCCCGGCTTTCCTCCTGCCAGGATACGGGTATAATTCTCTACGCCGGAGCAGGTTCCGGTCTCGCGGAGCATCTCGATGTCGAATTCGGTCCGCTCCCGGATCCGCTGCGCCTCCAGCAGCTTATCATGGGCTTTAAAATATGCCACCCGCTCTTCTAATTCTTCCTCAATCTCCTTCAGCGCCTTCTCCATCTTTTCAGGCGCGATGACATAGTAAGATGCCGGGAAAATGGCAGTGAAATTCACCTTTCTCTTCACCTCTCCCGTCAGAGGATCAAATTCGGAGATACGGTCGATCTCATCACCGAAGAACTCGACACGGATCGCATTTTCATTCGTGCTTGCGGGTATGATATCCAGTACATCTCCCTTCACACGGAAGGTGCTGCGCTTGAAGTCCATTTCATTCCGGGTATACTGCATGTCGATCAGCTTACCGATGAGCTCGTCACGATCCATCTGCATGCCCGGGCGGAGACTGATCATCATTGCCTTGTAATCCTCCGGATTTCCGATGCCGTAGATACAGGACACGGAAGCCACTACGACCACATCCTTCCGCTCGATCAGGGCTGCCGTGGCACTGTGCCGCAGCTTATCGATCTCGTCATTCTGCGAGGAATCCTTGGCGATATAGGTATCGCTGGAGGGCACGTACGCCTCCGGCTGATAGTAATCGTAGTAGGATACGAAATACTCCACCGCATTTTCCGGGAAGAAGGCCTTCATCTCCCCGTAGAGCTGGGCCGCCAGGGTTTTATTATGGGAAATGATCAGCGTGGGCTTGCCCAGGGCTCGGATCACATTTGCCATGGTGAAGGTCTTACCTGAGCCCGTCACACCCAGCAGTGTCTGATTCTTCCTGCCGGACTGAAAGCCCTGTACCAGTTCTTCGATGGCCCGGGGCTGATCGCCGGTGGGTTCGTAGGGAGATTCCAGCTTGAATATAGAGTCTGACATATCATTATCCTTTCACGAATGAGACAGAGGGACAGTTCCCATGTCACGTAAAGATGTGACACGGGAGCTGTCCCTCTGTCATATCCCGTTAGTCGAGGTTACATACATATATTGCGGCGGACATCTTCGGCACCACCACGGGCATCTGGTTATTCTGGGTGATCACGGTCTGTGAGTCGATGGAATATCCGTCTTCTGTTGTCAGCATGATACGGCGCATGGTCCGGTTATTCGGCACGCCCATATGACGGATGTGCAGATTCAGGGTCTTGTCGCTGTAATCACTGTTGATGACGATGGCAACAGCCTGCTTTCTGGTGAAACGTCCGTAGGCGATACATTTGAACTCGCTGTGGAGATTCACAAGCGAGCCCCGCATCAGGGCCTCATACTGTTTATGGATGCGGATCAGTTCCCGATGGAAATTGATCAAGTCATGATCCTCATGTCCCCAGGGATAGGTCCGACGGGAATCCGGGTCCGTCCATCCGGCCACACCGGCCTCGTCGCCGTAATAAATGGTGGGTGCACCCGGCCAGGTCATCTGGAATACCACCGCCTGCCGGAAGATACCCTTATTTACATCCTCATTGGCCGCTTCCGGTCCCAGCGTATGGATCCGGCCGACACGCCGGTTGGTACGGGTCAGGAAACGGGAATGGTCATGGTTGGAAAGCTCGTTCATGGCCACCTGCAGAGAGCCTGCCATAAATGTGGACATATAATGCCGCATGGATCCCACGAACATATCCGGATTTCCCAGGAAATCTCCGCGGAACTCGTCGCTGTGCTTCTCCACACCGGTAAGGAACCAGGTGATGGGCTCCATAAAGGCACTGTAGTTCATGACCGTATCCCACTGGTCACCCAGCAGCCAGGCCTTCGGATCTCCATAATGCTCGGCCAGAATGATGGCCTCCGGATTCGCCTCCTTCACGGCCTTGCGGAAATCCCGCCAGAACCGGTGATTGAACTCCTCGGAGTAACCCAGGTCCGCCGCCACGTCAAGACGCCATCCGTCGGCGTTGAAGGGCGGAGACACCCATTTCCGTCCGATCTGGAGGATGTAATTATAGAGCTCCTCCGACTCCTCATAATTCAGCTTCGGCAGGGTATCATGTCCCCACCAGCCGTTATAGCTCTGATTGTCCGGCCATGCGCCCTCATCCTGGAAGCGGAAATATTTCCGGTAGGGACTGTCTCCGGTAAGGAAAGCACCCTTCGGATAATCCGGATTCTTATCGTAGATCTTCTCCTTGTCCATCCATTTGTTGAAGGAGCCACAGTGATTGAATACGCCATCCAGGATGACCTTCATCCCGCGCTTATGCGCCTCCTCCACCAGCTCGATGAAGACCTGATTTGACGCCTCCAGATTCTCCTTGTCCGTCACACGGGTGATGTACCTGGTGGCACGGCTGTTGTCCATGGAATCCCCGGGAAGCAGGTCTCCCGTATCCTTCACGATCTTTCCGAAATGCGGATCCACGTAATCATAATCCTGGATATCGTACTTATGATTGGAGGGCGATACGAAAATGGGGTTCAGATAGATCGCATCCACACCCAGATTCTTCAGATAGTCCAATTTGTTGATGACGCCCTGAAGATCGCCTCCGTAGAAATTCCCCACGTCCATATTCTCAGGGTATTTGTTCCAATCCGTAATGCGCTTTACCGGCTGTCCGATATAGCTGTATTCATTTGTGAGAACGTCATTTGACTTATCGCCGTTGCAGAAACGGTCCACATAGATCTGATAGAATACCGCGCCCTTTGCCCAGTCCGGTGTATGGAAGCCGGGACAGATCTCGAAGTCGTAATTTCGGTTCAGATCCTTATGCTTGGACACCCGGTTGTAGTAGACCACAACACGTCCGGCATGAACCTCATAATAATACCGGATCCGCTCCGTAACATGGGGGATCACCACCTGATAATAGTCAAAAAGCGGTGTGCTTTCCACAACCTTCATCTCGTAGCGGTCATCATTCACCACAACAAAAACACCGTCCACATTGTCCGTGGCTGTACGGAACCGCAGGGTCAGGTCATCTCCGACTGCCGGCTCCGACGGAGAACAGTAATTCTCCGTACCGTCACTGAAAAGTGCTCCGAAGTTCAAGATCGATGTTGAATTGTAGATGTATTCCAATAAACGTAAGGAATGATCGTCCCGCATACCTGCGTCCTCCAACATTATTCATCAGTTTCCCCGGCGGGTAAAAAGAGCTTCGCTCCCCACCGGTCAAAGCCGCTCACCACAAGTTCTCCGATGACCAAACTTGCAAGCGCGATACCGATTCCAAGAAGCGCACTGCGGTTCGAAATGCTGACCGCCATAAATGTGTTCCAGAAAACGGACACACAGAAGATCATGCCCACCACACAGATGGCGAAGACCAATAGCCGGAATTTGTTCAGTGGGTGGATCTGTCTCCACAACAAAGCAAACCCAATGGCCGACAGTATATAAGTCGCTGTCACGCTGATCTCATCCCGGGTGAAGCCCACGCCGGGTCCGAGCACCATGAGAAGCGCCGTCAGGACCACCGCCAGAATGGCAGCCGGTGCCGCACCGATCAGAGTCTTCGTCAGCAGACGGCCTCTCTGCCTTTTTGTGTTATTCTCCATGGCCAGGAAGAAACCGGGCACGCCGATGTTCAGGCCTGAAACCAGTGCCACCTGCGTCGCATTCAGCGGATAATGAATGGTGGACGCGATGGAGAACACCGCCAGAAACAGTGAGAAGATATTCTTGTACAGGAACAGGATACTGGAACGCGTGATATTGTTGATGATCCTGCGTCCCTCCGTCACGATCTGCATCATATG
>CADBRW010000088.1 GCA_902797155.1 uncultured Lachnospiraceae bacterium | reverse complement strand
CCCTGCTGCGGCTGCTGATAGCTCTGCTGCGGTGCGGGAATGGTCTTTCCACAGGACGGACAGATGCTCACTCCGTCCATAAAACTCTGGTTACAATACGGACATACCATAATCGTTCCTCCTTATATAAACATTATTCCGATCTTGCATTGATGGAATTGATCAGTCCGCCGTTTGTAATGATATTCTGCATGAAGGGCGGAAAAGCCTGTCCCTGATAGGTCTTACCGGTGGTCACATCCGTGATCACGCCGCTGTCAAAATCGATCTCCACCTCATCCTCTGCCTTGATCTCGGCAGCCGCTGCCGGACACTCGATGATGGGCAGTCCGATATTGATGGAATTCCGGTAGAAGATCCGTGCAAATGTATCTGCGATCACACATGCGATCCCTGAGGCCTTGATGGCAATAGGCGCATGCTCGCGGGAGGAACCGCAACCGAAGTTCTTACCGGCCACCATGATATCTCCGTCCTTGACCCGGTTCACAAAATCCTTATCGATATCCTCCATACAGTTCTTTGCAAGCTCCGCAGGATCAGCCGTTGTCAGATACCTTGCGGGAATGATGACATCCGTATCCACGTTGTCACCGTATTTATGTACTGTTCCGTGTGCTTTCATATGCGCTCCTTTCTTCTCTTACAGATCTTCCGGTGATGCGATCCTTCCGAGGATCGCAGATGCCGCCGCCACTGCCGGGCTGGCAAGATAGATCTCGGAATCAATGGCACCCATACGGCCGACGAAGTTCCGGTTCGTAGTGGATACCGCACGCTCACCGTGTGCCAGGATACCCATATGTCCGCCGAGACAGGGTCCGCAGGTCGGTGTGGAAACGATAGCACCTGCCTCGATAAAGATCTCTGCCAGGCCTTCCCGGAGCATCTGCATATACACCTCCTGAGTTCCCGGAATAACGATCACGCGCAGCCAGTCTGCCACCTTCCGTCCGTTCATGATATCCGCCGCGATCCGCATATCCTCGATACGTCCGTTGGTACAGGAACCGATGACTACCTGATCGATCTCGATATCACCTTCTGCATGGATCTCATCGATGGTCTTCGTATTCTCCGGGAGATGCGGAAAGGCAACTGTCGGGCGAAGCTCTGCAAGATCGATCTCGATCACCTCATCATACTCCGCATCCCCATCTGCTTCGTAAACAGTATATTCCTTATTCGGTGCATGCTCCTTCATGTATTCGACGGTATTCTCGTCTACCGGGAAGATGCCGTTCTTCGCACCTGCTTCGATGGCCATATTTGCCACGGTGAACCGGTCATCCATGGAAAGGGATGCAACACCCTCGCCCGTAAATTCCATAGACTTATAGCGTGCACCGTCCACACCGATCTTACCGATGATGTGAAGGATCAGATCCTTACCGCTGGTCCAGGGAGCCTTCTCACCCTTAAGAACAAATTTGATGGCAGAGGGAACCTTGAACCAGGCCTTGCCCGTTACCATGCCGGCTGCCATATCCGTGGAACCCACGCCTGTAGAGAACGCGCCCAGTGCTCCATAGGTACAGGTATGTGAATCTGCTCCGATGCAGGTATTCCCGGCAACGATGAGTCCTTTCTCCGGAAGCAGCGCATGCTCGATTCCCATCTGTCCCACATCGAAATAATTCACGATGTTGTTTGCCTTTGAGAAATCCCTCACCTGCTTTACATGCTCCGCACTCTTGATATCCTTGTTCGGTGTGAAATGATCCATGACCAGTGCGATCTTCGTATTGTCAAAGACTGTCTTCTTCTTAAACTTTGACAGCTCATTGATGGCCACCGGTGTCGTAACATCATTTCCGAGTACCAGATCCAGATTCGCCTCAATAAGATCTCCGGCCTTTACGGACGGGAGTCCTGCATGTGCAGCAAGGATCTTCTGTGTCATCGTCATACCCATACTCTTGTCCTCCTTATACTTGAATTTCGGGGTCTCAGTGTCGTTAAAACATAGAATCCTCCGAATATACGCTTGATTCTAACACAGGATGATATATAATGAAAATATATATTTTTAATATTTAATATAACTTCAGGTTATATGAAAGGATGAACATGATCGATAATCTCAACCACTACCGCGTATTTCTTGCCGTCGCAGAAACCAGAAGCATCAGCCGGGCTGCCGAACGGCTCTTCATCTCCCAGCCTGCAGTCAGCAAATCCGTGAAGAATCTGGAGGACGCACTCTCCGTCCATCTGATCGAGAGGTCCTCCCGTGGGATCCGGCTCACCGAACAGGGGAAGCTTCTGTACGAACATTTACAGGAAGCCTTCCAGAGCATCCATACAGCCGAAGAGGAGCTGCGCCAGGCAAATGATCTGGGTATCGGCGAGCTGCGGATCGGAGCCTCCACTTCCCTGTGCAGGAATATCCTGCTCTCCTATCTGTCGGACTTCATCACCCGCTACCCGCATATCAAGGTATCCATCACCTGTCACTCCACCCTGACTACCGTACGTCAGCTGGAGGAGGGACGGATCGATCTGGGGCTGATCTGCGAGACCATGCTTCCCGACAGACTCACCTATCAGCCCCTACAGGAGATCCATGACACCTTCGTGGTAACCCCTGCGTACCTGGAACACTTTTATGTACGTGAACAGGCTGCTGAGCATACAGCGGAGAATCCCTGGCTGTTCGCCGGAAATGTCACCAGCCTTCTCCGTCCCGAAACACAGGATACAAAAGGAAGTAAAAAGAAACAGAAAAAGGAAGCGCCTGTTACGGCACTTCCTTCCGCCATGTCGGTTTCCGAGATCCTTGAACGCTGCAATTTAATGCTCCTTGAGCGTGGAAATGTCACACGAAACCACCTGGAACAGTTCTTCTTTCAGCAAAACATCCAGCCCGGTCAGGTGCTGGATGTCAATAATATGGATCTTCTGATCGATTTTGCCAAGATCGGTATGGGCGTGTCCTCCGTGGTAAAGGAATTTGCCACGGATGCGCTGGGAGACGGTTCTCTCATCGAGCTCCCCATGCCAACGCCTGTTCCACCCCGAACTGTCGGGTTCTGTTACAGCTCACAGCGTCGCAGCAATCCCTCGTTGAAGAAATTCCTGGACCTCCGTCGGTAAAGCCGATTTGGTCATCTCCGATTTCACAGCCGGGATCTCATATCCGCTGGCCTCCAGCCAGATCCTGGCTGCAAGCGCCAGTAGCACCACGATCACAAGCAACACCAGAAAACTGGTCAGTATCTTTCTCTTCTCCATTCATTACCTCGTTTCCGAAAAGCCTTCCCATGCTTTTCTTTTCTTCAAACCATTAACTCAACAATAACAGTTATATCAGGGTAATGTGACTTTAAAGTGACACTGTGGTATAATCGGTGTAGGCAAAGAGGTGACACAAATGGGAAAAGAAAACAGGGATCCGAAAAAGAAAACTCTCTTAAAGCGCCTGCCGGCCACACAGGACATCCTTCTTTCCGTTATCGGAGCGATCCTCTGCGGATTGGGCTGCGGATTCGTGAACTATGCATCCTGGGGGATGGATTCCGTCGGGCTTTTTTATGATGGGATCAGAAATATTCTGAATCTGTCTCCTGACCAGATCGGTTATGCTTCCTATGTCGTATGTTTTCTTCTGTCCCTCTTTCTGTGGTTCGCCGCCCGAAAATACGTGAGCATCGGAAGCATCATTTACATCGTTGTCTATGGTGCATTTGCCAATTTCGGAACCTCCTTCTGGGAATGGGTAAATCCCGACGGCGGACGCGCCGTTGACCTTCTGATCGCATTTCTCGGACTTCTGATCCTGTATGTGGGACTGGCGATCTACATCACCATCGATATCGGCGTTGACGCCTTCACCGGCGTTGTTCTGTGGATATGCGACGTCACACATAAGAAAATGCCGGTGGTAAAGATCCTTTTCGACCTGGGTCTTGTACTTCTCGGTTTTCTTATGGGCGGGACCATCGGTTATCTCACGCCGGTCACCATTCTGATCGGAGGGCCCTGTATCTCCTTCCTCCAGAAGCGGTTTATGCGGATCTATTTCCGGGAAACCGTGGAGGAAGAATCAAAAAACCGGTCTCAGCAGAACTAATTCCCTATATACTTTAAAAACATTTCATAATCCGCCTCGCATTGGTCCGCATAGGCCTTTGCGTAGTTCACCATTGCCCTGGCAAAGGTGTCACTCTCCCCAAGGTATCCGGCGATGGCATGTCTGTCACCGTTTTCATTTCAATGTCCTCTCTTTTCTATGACCGGCAGGCCTTTCTCATCCGGGACAGGTACGCCCGGTCAGGGATCACGCCTCCGTAACGGACTGCGTTGTAAAGCTCCGTAAGCTCCGAAAGCTCGATCCCCTCTTCATCTCTTAATGTTTCCAAAATGTCCTTTGTGGTTTCCCGCTCAGTGGGAACACGGTCCTTCCTGCATTCCAGGATCCTCTTTCTGTAGATTCGGCGGGCCCTCTCCTCCATGGAAAGATAATTCTTCATCCGCTGGAAAGGATTTCGAACCCCGATCCTGGTCCGGACGTCCGTCTTCGCCGTTTCCGTAACATGCTCCGCTCCCCCATGACTTCGATGGTATTTTTTTGAAAGCGATTTCAGGAACCGGGAAAGGATCCGTATTATGACAAATACCACCAGCGCCACAAACAGAAGCTTCAGAACCACTTCCAGAATGTTGGCAAAGGCATTTCCTTCCTCCACCTCCTGCCGAAGCCGTCTGGCCGTATTATGAACGGTTTGGGAGGAGGAAGAACTGAAGAGCTGCCCGATCCACTGGAATACCAGAAGGGTTCCGAAGAATACCGTCTTCAGAAGGCTGACCAGTGCCTCCCCAAATCGCACGAAAGCGTCAGGCAGATGCAGCACCTCTCCCAACAGGATGGCAACCACCATACAGAGGAAGATCCCGACGATGATCCAGGAATTCATTTTCAGCATCTGGCGGATGGGCACTCCCTTGATATCCCTGGTGGAATCCATATAGTTCCTGGTATTATCCGCATACAGGATCAGAAGGAAGAACAGAAGCGCAACACCGGTCAGCACTGCCGCCAGCGGTACCAGCCCCTCAACCTTATATACCAGCCCGAAGACCGTAGCCATGAGTCCAAGCAGGAAGACAGGCCAGGGGATATCCATCGGCGGAGGAAGCAGTCCCCCGCTACGGATAAAACGAAAGCCCGAGAACATAAGCCCTATGGCCAGTCCCATCAGAAGTGACCGTTGCAGTGTACTCTCCGGAAGAAGGAACCAGATACCCACACAGACAAGAACGGTAAATGGAATGAGCGGCCATATCCTCTGGACTGCGTTTCTGAGCAGATAGTTTCCCGCATAGATCCCGGCCATCACCAAAAGAACCACCCAGGATATCCCCGGCTCTCCGATGGTACGGACAAAAAGCTCCATGAACAGCAGATAGAATGCATATCCGTAGCACAGGCGGAAGAACTGTCTTGCAAAACTATTCATCATATTCACTCACCTCCCATCCCACGAGATAGGAACGACGGGCGTCAAAGCCCACCATGGAGTAATACGGAACCACGCAGAGCACAGCTGCATCCTCCTTCACCAAACGGTCCAGGCGCTGCAGAAGATCCTCTTTATAATAGGGTGAAACCACCAGATACAGAGTGCTTCGGTTCATGGAAGTCAGCTCCGAATCCAAATAAGTGAGAAAGGCATCCTTCCCGTCGGACTTTCGGATCATGGTCAGATATTTATCAATGGTGATCCCATGGGAACGCTCCGAGCCGAGTCCCGGTGGCTGAAGGCGGACACCCTCCTCCGTCAGTCCGTTGGTCCACACCATCACACGTTCCTTGCGGTCCAGATAGACTCTGGCCAGAGAGCTTACCAGGGAAATGGACTCCTCCAGCAGATGGTCGGTGCGGATCATGGAATCCGTATCCAGATTCAACAGGATATGCACCTCCGCATCCTGTGTCGCATCATAGAGATTCACCTTCCACTGTCCGGTTCTCGCAGACTGCTTCCAGTTAATGGAACGGTAGGGGTCCAGGGTCTGATAATCCCTGAGTCCCCGGAAGGAAAGGGGATCCTCCACCATACTGCGCTTTGCCGCGATCTCACCGATCCGCCCACGGGTAAGCGAAGTGATCTTCTTTGTATCCAGCTTCTTCGGGAATACATAAATTCCCACATCCTCCTTCATGGACTGTGCGAAAAGACGGGACATGAAGAAATCCCGCACCATGACCGTAACACTCTCCACACGAAAATGTCCCCGCTCATATCCGCGGAAGGTGAGGGTCCGGCGGATCTTCTGGTGACCCAGAACCGAGAACACGTCATTTCTGTGATAATAATCCGTCACCACGGAATTCTCCATATCCTGGAATTTCAGAGCTCTGTCCACAGAGAATTTATAATGAAAAACAGGGAGGGGCAGCGTCTTGTCATTTTCGATTTCCTCGACAAGCTCTGCCTCCTCCCCGCATTCCATGTATTCACGGCTGAAACAAAGAGAAGTACGAAGCCCCCGTTTCCAGTGTTTCCTGTACAGGCGCTCCTGCGTAAAATATATGACAGCGATCATCAGTACAATTAGGACAAGATGCATGACAACCCTCCATCTGTACACACGACATCAATCGTTCCATTTCTCGGTGGGCACGGCCACGCCGCGAACCAGGTCCCTGATCAGCTGTGTGGTGTCCGCCACACCGGCTGCAGCCATCACCCGGTGACCGAAGACAAAGGGCGCAAGATACCGGACATCATCCGGTGTAACATAGTCTCTGCCGGAAATGGCGGCAAAGCTCATGGCCGCACGCATCAGCGCCAGGCTGGCTCTCGGACTGACTCCGAGCAGAAGCTTCCCGGAATGTCTGGTCGCTTCCGAAAGGGAAAGAATATAGTTTCTCACCTCATCTCTTACGGTTACAGACGTCACTGCAACCGCAGCCTCTTCCAGCTGCTGAACCGATGCCACCGGTGCCAGAGCATCCATGGGACTGTCCTGAATGAAACGATTCAGCATCTCCCCCTCCTGTTCCTTCGACAGAGGGTTCATGGAGAGCTTCATCAGGAAACGGTCCAGCTGCGCCTCCGGAAGCGGATAAGTCCCTGTGGTCTCAATGGGATTCTCCGTGGCAATGACCAGGAAGGGCCGTTCCAGGGGAAGGGTCTCTCCGTCGATAGTCACATGCCGCTCTTCCATTGCCTCCAAAAGCGCACTCTGGGGACGGGGAGTGGCACGGTTGATCTCGTCCGCCAGAAGCAGATTCGTAAATATCGGTCCCTTCATAAGACGGAATTCCTGTTCCTTCTGGTCATAGACCGAAAGACCGGTAATATCCTGCGGAAGGAGATCCGGTGTGAACTGCACCCTGTGAAATGTTCCGTCGACGCTCCTGGCAAAGGCCTTTGCCAAAGAGGTCTTACCGGTACCGGGGGTATCCTCCAGGAGCACATGTCCCCCGGAAAGAACCGCCGTAAAAAGCAATGTAAAAACCTCATCCTGGCCTACGATCACATGACGAACATTTTCCAGTACATCTGTATAGAAGCTTCTGACGTTCCGTAAATCCATAAAACACCTCTTACTCTAAGTCAGGAACAGGAAGGCCGCCGCAACCGCCAGCGCGCCTACCGCTATGATCACCAGTGAGATGATCAGCGTCTTTTTCTTTCCGTTTCCCTTTTCAGGATAAGGCTGTCCCTGAACATTCATTCCCCGGTACATGGAAGCCTTCAGCACCTCGCTGTGCCCCTGCATGGACGACGTCAGCACCTCGCTGTTGCCCTTCATGGACGACGTCAGCACCTCACTGTTGCCCTTCATGGACGATGTCAGCACCTCGCTGTTGCCCTTCATGGATGACGTCAGCACCTCACTGTTGCCACGCCTTTGTTCGGCATCACGGGATTCCTCCCCACGGAGCAGATCTGCCCGCATCTCGGCCATATTCTGATACCTGTCCTCCACCTTCATCTGAAGGGCCTTCATGATCACCCTGTTAATGGCGGGTGTGATGGCCGGATTCTTCTGAACCGGCGGAACGATCTCATCATCCATCATGCGGTCGATGGATTCCGGCGGTTTCTCACCGGTCAGCATGAAGTACATCAGGGCACCGAAGGCATACACATCCGTCCAGGGCCCGATATTTCCCTTGCTGGAATACTGCTCCACCGGTGCATATCCCTGCTTCAGGACCACGGAGGCAGAATGGTTATCCAGATTGCTGCTGATCTTCGCAGCTCCGAAATCGATGAGCCTTACGCTGGAATCGTTGCACACAAAAATGTTGTCCGGGCTGATATCCCTGTGGACCAGGCCGGCTGTATGCACCTCCTCCAGGGTCTCCATCATTGTGAAGATCACCTGGATGGCCATGGCATAATCGATCCTTCCGCCATTCTGCTCTATATAATCCTTTAATGTACATCCTTCAAGGAACTCCATGACCATATAGGCCGTTCCGTTCTCCTTGAAGAAATTATAAACCTTTACGATACTGGGGTTCTCCCGGAAGAAGGCCACATCTCTGGCTTCCCGCAGGAAACGGTCGATGCCGTGCAGGTAATCCGCCTCGCATTCTCTGGCCATGACCGCAACGGAACCGTCCGGGCTTCGGGAAACGATTCCTGAGGGGAAGTACTCCTTGACCGCAACAACGGATCCGAACTCCGTATCGTATGCTCTGTATGTAATTCCGAAGCCTCCCATTCCGATCGGATATTCGACCCGGTATCGTCCCCAGATCATGGTGCCCTGAGGCAGTCCGACGGAAACCATGGCATCATTTCCCTGCATGTCCCTCTCCTTTTACCCACGATGTCATCCCTGCTGTAACATGTGATCTCTACGGTTTAGCTGAAATATGCCACTCCCGATTCCATGATCAGCTGATTCTTATCGCCGTAAATGTTAATATAATCGCCGTCAGCACGACGCTCCGAATGTCCCATCTTTCCAAGTACTCGTCCGTCGGGACTTGTGATACCCTCGATAGCCATGTAGGAACCGTTGACATTGTAGTCCTCGTCCATGGTCGGATTACCGTTCAGATCTACGTACTGTGTTGCCACCTGACCGTTGGCGAACAGCTTCTCCAGCCATGCATCATTTGCAACAAAGCGGCCCTCTCCGTGGGAGATCGGAACGGCATACATTCCTCCCAGCTCTGCTTTCTGCAGCCAGGGTGACTTGTTGCTGACCACCTTGGTATAGGCGATCCTGGACTGATGACGTCCGATGGAATTCCTTGCCAGTGTGGGGGAATTCTCACTCTGGGGACGGATCTCTCCGTAAGGCAGAAGTCCCAGCTTGATCAGGGCCTGGAAGCCGTTACAGATACCCAGTACCAGACCGTCCCTCTCATACAGCAGCTTCTGCAGCTCTTCCCTGATCTTCTCATTGCGGAAGGTGGTTGCGATAAACTTCGCCGAACCGTCCGGCTCATCACCGCCGGAGAAACCGCCGGGGATCATGACGATCTGTGCATTGCCGATCTCTCTTGCAAATGCATCTACGGATTCACGGATACCCTCTGCATCCATATTGTTCAGCACAACGGTATGAACCTCAGCTCCTGCCCGCTCAAATGCACGTGCGGTATCATCCTCGCAGTTGGTTCCCGGAAATGCCGGAATGAAGACTCTGGGGCGTGCCACCTTGTGCTTACATACGTAAATGTTCTTCTCCTCGTAGATTCCGGTATCGATCTTCCTTTGTTCCACGCCGGAAGCTGTGGGGAACACCTTCTTCAGTGTGCCGGTCCATGCCTCTACCGCCTCATCCACGGAAAGCTTCATATCTCCGTAGGTGAAGTACGGTTCCTCAGCTACGGAACCGATCACTGTGGCAGGAAGCTCCAGCTCACCAAGGCTCTCCGGACGTACCTCCATCAGGATCGCACCATAGGCCTTCTCAACCAGACCCTTTCCGGAAATGTTCTTCTCATCCAGTGCCACACCCAGCTTGTTACCAAAGGCCATCTTGCTCACTGCTTCGATCACTCCGCCGAAGCCGACTGCATAAGCACTCACGATCTGTCCCTTATCCACAGCCTTCTTCAGTGCAGCATACTTCTCAAGTGCATCCGCATAAACCGGCAGATCATAGGAATCTCTGTCTACCTTCATGAGAAGCAGCAGATTTCCTGCCTTCTTAAGCTCCGGTGTTACGATATTCAGATAACTGTCCACATCCACCGCAAAGGATACCAGGGTGGGCGGTACATCGATCTCATTAAAGGATCCGGACATGGAATCCTTTCCGCCGATGGACGGAAGACCCAGGCCGATCTGTGCCGCATAGGAGCCCAGCAGTGCTGCCAGCGGCTTGCCCCAACGGGTGGGGTCCTCGTTCATTCTCTCAAAGTATTCCTGGAAGGTAAGACGGATCTTTCTTACATCACCGCCGGCTGCAGCGATCTTAGCCACAGAATCCAGCACGGCATAACCGGCGCCGTGATACGGGCTCCAGGAGGACAGATACGGATCATAGCCATAGCTCATCATGGTGACCGTATCACATTTCTGGGTTCCCAGCGGCAGCTTGGCCGTCATGGTCTGGATCGGTGTCAGCTGATACTTTCCGCCGTAAGGCATGGTAACCGTTCCGGAACCGATGGTGGAGTCGAACATTTCCACAAGACCGCGCTGTGAGCAGACATTCAGATCCGAAAGAGTCTTCAGCCAGGTCTCCTTTACATCCGTCGGTTCTTCGACTGCAAAATAGCTCTTTGCTTCAGGCTGGGTAACACGGGCGGTGGTCTCCTGATGTGCACCGTTGGTATTGATAAATGCACGGGACAGATTTACGACCTCCTTGCCTCTCCACTTCAGCACCATACGGGGTTCTTCGGTCACGGTCGCAACGGCTACCGCTTCCAGGTTCTCTTCCCTTGCATAGCCGATCATTTTCTCAACATCCTTAGGATCTACCACAAGAGCCATACGCTCCTGGGACTCGGAGATCGCCAGCTCCGTTCCGTCCAGACCTGCGTACTTCTTGGGTACCAGATCCAGATTGATATCCAGTCCGTCTGCCAGCTCACCGATGGCTACGGACACGCCGCCCGCACCGAAATCATTACATTTCTTG
>CADBRW010000087.1 GCA_902797155.1 uncultured Lachnospiraceae bacterium | reverse complement strand
GCCTATGCAGCCATCATCGGTCTGCTTCAGATACCGATCCTGATCACTGTACACAACATCAGAACTGTGGATCTGATGGAAGACTGATGGCAGATGACGGATTGAACGGAAGAAATGAATTGGAGGACAACCAATGTTTGAAATCAAGAATATCAGTATGATCTATGATTCGGATACAGATGAGAAAATGTACGCCCTGGGCGGTTTCGACCTGGATCTGCCGGACACCGGTCTGGTGGGGATCATCGGGCCTTCCGGAAGTGGCAAGAGTACCCTCATGTACTGTATGTCTACTTTGAAGAGGCCTACGGAGGGCAGTGTCAGCTACAACGGCCGGGAGGTGACGGAGTGTAAGGATGACGAGCGGGAGCAGCTCCGTAGGAAGGAGTTCGGTTTTGTCTTCCAGAAGCATTATCTGGTGCCTTACATGAGTGCCCTTGATAATGTGCTTGTGGCGGCCACCGACCGCAGTAAGGAATCGGTGGAACGCGCGAAGGAATTCCTGAAGAAGCTGGGACTCTCCGAGCGGGAGTTCGGCAAAAGGCCTGCGAAGCTTTCCGGCGGACAGTGCCAGAGAGTGGCCATCGCCAGAGCCATGGTAAATGATCCGAAGGTGATCTTTGCCGACGAACCCACGGCGTCCCTGGATCACGAGAATGCATTTAACGTGATGAAGATCCTGAAGGAATACTCGAAGGACCGCCTGGTGCTGGTGGTTACCCATGACCGGTCCATCCTGACGGATGTGGATCTGACCGTGGAAATGTGGGACGGCATGGTGAGCAAGGTATCCTAGACATGGAAAGAAAGGGAAGAAGGATGAATCCACTTTCACCGATATATTACATACGAAATAACAAAGGCCGGGCGGCGCTGATCATTTTCATGCTCTTCTTCACGACACTGATGTTCATGGCAGGAAACTATGTGGCCAGCTGTGACTGGTACTGGGAAGATGCCATAGATTCTTCAGAGAAGATTGCGCTGGTGGAGTGCATCCCCGGTGACGAAGCCTGGAGCGATTACCATGCGACGCTGGAAGAGATGAGGGCGGACTCAAGGCTTCATGTCATGGAGCGTACCGGTTACGGCTTCGGCGGCCTCAGCTGGTACTGCACCATCGGGATCGAGATGGGCAGCTCCAGTTTCGTCTTCAACAGTAAGGAGGACATGGAAGCTGCGGCAAAGCGGCTCGGTCTCTCTGTGGATCTCTCGAAGGTGAAGGATCACAGCATCGTGGTCAGTAAGGCACTGGCGAAGAACAAGGGCATCCATCTGGGTGATACCATCGACGGAACCGTGGATGAGAACCTGAATGAGGAGTTCACGGTAGATGCACTGATCGAAGATGATACCTTTGAAACCTTCTTCCTTGTTCATGATGAAAAGAATCTGGTGCGTTTCTACGTCTACAGCGATGAGATGGAAGGCGATGAGCTTTACAGCTATATTGCG
Organism: uncultured Lachnospiraceae bacterium; assembly: GCA_902797155.1. Taxonomy (GTDB): domain Bacteria; phylum Bacillota; class Clostridia; order Lachnospirales; family Lachnospiraceae; genus Eubacterium_Q. Next base: position 5,489 of record CADBRW010000087.1, on the reverse strand, counting down.
GATAAGATCGGTGACCGTCAGGTCAAGCTGGCGAGCCGCCAGAAACATAGTATCAACCAGAGCCTGGCGCCTCTTCATATCATCATGATCGCCGGAGCGGTACTGCTTTCCGTGATACTTGCCGTCACTGTGAATTCCGTGGTGACCGGACAGTACCAGAAACGTACCTATGAATTCGGCGTCTACCGCGCACTTGGTCTTTCAAAAAAGACGGTCTTCCGTAAATGTGCCGCCGAGCTCCTTGTCATGGATCTTATTGCGATCCTGATCGGAGCGGCCATACATTTCCTGCTGACCTTCCTGCTCAATGAGCTGCTATATATCCCGAATGGCAAGTACCTCCCGTATGTTACGGACCTGGGACTGATCTGTGTGGCGATCTCAAACCTGACCGTGATCGTTCCCATGATCATTGCCAAGGGCCGCCGTATGGGCAAGGCCGACGTTACCGAGTTCTAAACGTACAGATGGGGTCAGACCCCGTTACAGAACTGTTACAAACATGACTGTTCGTAACAATTCTGTAACGGGGTCTGACCCCATCCTTGGATTTTGTCATTGTACAGTGTCTGTTTCTGTGGTAGGATGAGTCTGAAGAAACAAGTTGCAGACAAGTTGGAGGCGGAAATGGGAGAGACAGACGGCAGAAGAGAGAAGAAATACAGCGGGATCGAATCGGAGCTTCGGGATCTGGTATTTTCCGACCTCTGTAAACCGGGAGACAAGCTTCCTTCCGAAAATGTGCTGGCTGATCGTTACGGGGTCAGCCGTCAGACCGTTCGGAAGGCTTTGGAAGGCCTGGAGCGGGAAGGGTACATTTACGCGAAGCACGGCAGCGGACGGTATGTATCCGAGCGAATGCTGCACAGGAAGCAGTCCAAGAACATCGCGGTGGTCATGACCTATCTCTCGGACTATATTTTCCCGAAGGTGATCGGAGGAATCGATGAGGTTCTGTCCGCAAACGGTTACGACCTCATCCTGAAGCATACCAACAACTCCCGTCATGGTGAGATCGCATGTCTTACGGAACTGCTGGACAAGGACATCGACGGCATCATCATCGAGCCCAGTAAGAGCAACCTGTACTGTAAGCATACCGACCTCTTCGAGAAGCTGGAGGAATACGAGATCCCTTACGTCTTCATCCAAGGTGAATACGAGGCCATGGCAGACAGGCCACATGTCCTTCTGGATGATGAGAAGGGCAGCTTCCTGCTGACGCAACACCTGATCGGTCTGGGGCATCGTGAGATCTACGGTATCTTTAAGAGTGATGACAGCCAGGGACAGAAACGCCACAACGGTTATGCCCGTGCCCTGGCAGACGCAGGTATTCCCTACGACCCCTCCAGAGTCATCTGGTTCTATACCGAGGACCGCAAGGTCCATCCCTACACCAGTCTGCAGAAGATCATCCGTAGTGGAAGACAGGTAGATGCGGTGGTCTGCTACAACGATCAGATCGCCCGCCATGTGATCCGCGCCATCCGGGAAACCGGAAAGCGAGTGCCCGAAGATATTTCCGTCACCGGCTACGACAATTCCGAAAGCGCAAATGTGGACGGCTCCCAGCTCACCACCATCGTCCATCCCCAGGAAGAACTTGGCCGCCTTGCCGCGGACATGCTTCTCCACCTGATCCATCGAGAGAAAGTTGAAAGTAGGATTGTGATTGAACCGGAGTTGGTAGTTGGAAATACAACAACGGAGGCATAGAAGTTTAAACTAGAACATGTAAAAACAACTTGCAGAGTTGTACATACAAGTTCCATGATAGGCCTAGGGGTTATAAACACCGCGGCATATCATGGAGCTTTTTCTTATGCGCGGGAATACAAAACGGAGGAGGTACATTTCTTTGAAGAAGAAGGACTACAAGTTCTGGTTCTGTACCGGTTCCCAGGATCTGTACGGGGACGAGGTTCTGCAGCATGTCGCTGCACATTCCAAGGAGATCGTGGACACGCTGAATGCATCCGGCACCCTGCCCTATGAGGTGGTATGGAAGCCGGTGCTCATTACGAATCAGCTGATCCGCGAGACATTTAACAAGGCGAATGACGACGAAAGCTGTGCGGGTGTCATCACCTGGATGCACACCTTCTCGCCGGCAAAGTCCTGGATCCTGGGTCTGCAGGAGTATCGCAAGCCGCTGCTTCACCTGCATACGCAGTACAACGAGGAACTGCCCTACGACACCATTGACATGGACTTCATGAACGAAAATCAGGCAGCCCACGGAGACCGGGAGTACGGGCACATCGTCAGCCGTATGCGGATCGAGCGCAAGGTAGTGGTGGGCTACTGGAAGGATCCGGTGGTTCAGGGGAAGATCGCATCCTGGATGCACACCGCAGTGGGCGTTATCGAATCCAGCCATATTCGCGTCATGCGTGTGGCAGACAATATGAGAAATGTGGCAGTGACCGAGGGTGACAAGGTTGAAGCACAGATCAAGTTCGGCTGGGAGGTGGACTCCTATCCGGTGAATGAGATCGCAGACAGCGTGGCAGCCGTTTCGGATTCGGATGTAAATGCCCTGATGGACGAATATGAGAGCAGGTATCAGTTCGAGCTGGACGGACGTGATCCCGATGAATTCCGCAGGCATGTGGCTGTTCAGGCGAAGATCGAGCTGGGCTTCGAGCGGTTCCTGGAGGAGAAGGACTATCAGGCAATCGTTACACATTTCGGGGATCTGGGAGCACTTAAGCAGCTACCCGGACTGGCGATCCAGCGTCTGATGGAGAAGGGCTACGGCTTCGGCGCCGAAGGCGACTGGAAGGTAGCGGCCATGGTCCGCCTCATGAAGATCATGACCGAAGGCATGCCGGGTGCGAAGGGAACCTCCATGATGGAGGATTACACCTACAACCTGGTTCGCGGAAAGGAAGGCATCCTGGAGGCACACATGCTGGAGATCTGTCCCTCCATTTCCGACGGCCCCATCCGTGTGCGGGTAAAACCGCTTTCCATGGGAAACCGTGAGGATCCTGCAAGACTGGTGTTCACCGCTAAGGAAGGACCGGGGATCGCAGTTTCCATGGTGGATCTGGGAAATCGTTTCCGTCTTATCATCAATGACGTGGAATGCCGGAAGACCGAACGCCCCATGCCGGAGCTGCCGGTGGCAACTGCCTATTGGACTCCGCAGCCGGATCTCTATACCGGAGCTGAGGCCTGGATCCTGGCAGGTGGCGCGCACCATACCGCATTTACCTATGACCTCACTGCGGAGCAGATGGGTGACTGGGCAGAGCTGATGGGAATCGAAGCAGTATTTATCAATAAGAACACCACCATCCCGGAGTTCAAACGAGACCTGAAGCTGGGAGAGGTATTTTATCGATGAACGGGTTGTTGTCCTGAGAAGTACGTAATGCAACGAAGGAATTATGAAATCATAGAAGGGAGAATGTAATGAAATTCTTTATCGACACAGCACATGTGGAAGACATCAAAAAGGCAAATGATATGGGCGTGATCTGCGGCGTTACCACAAATCCGTCACTTATCGCAAAGGAAGGCCGGGACTTCAAGGAAGTCATCAAGGAGATCACCGAGATCGTGGACGGCCCCATCAGCGGCGAGGTAAAGGCCACCACCGTGGATGCGGAAGGCATGATCGAGGAGGGACGCGAGATCGCAGCCATCCACCCCAATATGGTGGTGAAGATCCCCATGACCGTTGAGGGACTGAAGGCTGTGAAGGTTCTCTCCAAGGAGGGGATCAAGACAAATGTAACGCTGATCTTCTCCGCGAACCAGGCGCTGCTTGCGGCACGGGCCGGCGCAACCTATGTATCTCCGTTCCTGGGACGTCTGGATGATATCAGCTCTCCGGGTATCGAGCTGGTGGAGAACATCGTTGATATTTTCCAAAACTATGATATCGATACGGAGATCATCGCAGCCAGCATCCGCAACACCGTGCATGTAACGGAGTGCGCCCTGGCAGGTGCGGACATCGCAACCGTTCCCTATGCCGTGATCGAGCAGATGACGAAGCATCCGCTGACGGATCAGGGTATCGTGAAGTTCCAGGAAGACTATAAGAAGGTATTTGGAGAGTAAGAAGTGTATAATAAGGAGGTTGCTATAACATGGAAAATATGCCCATCGTAAAACTCGGAATCATCGCAGTCAGCCGTGACTGCTTCCCCATGAGTCTGTCCATTTCCAGGAGACAGGCAGTTGTTGCAGAGTATACCAAGACCTATGGTGAGATCTACGAATGTCAGACCACCGTAGAGAATGAGGTGGATATGCGGAAGGCCCTGGCAGAGGTTAATGCAGCGGGCTGTAACGCTCTGGTTGTCTTCCTTGGCAACTTCGGACCGGAGTCCAGTGAGATCCTTCTGGTAAAGGAATTCCAGGGACCGTCCATGGTGGTTGCTGCCGCTGAGGAAGCAGGTGACCGGCTCTGTGATGACCGCGGCGATGCATACTGCGGTATGCTGAATGCCAGCTACAACCTGAAGCTCCGCAATCTGAAGGCGTATATCCCGGAGTATCCGGTTGGAACCGCTTCCGAGGTTGCCGACATGATCAACGATTTCAAGACCATCGCACGTACGGTCATCGCTCTGCATGACCTGAAGCTGATCAGCTTTGGCCCCCGTCCCCAGGATTTCCTGGCATGCAACGCTCCCATCAAGCAGCTCTATAACCTGGGCATCGAGATCCAGGAGAATTCCGAGCTGGATCTGTTCGAAGCATTTAATAAGCATGCCGGTGACGCAAGGATTCCCGAGGTAGTGGCCGATATGGCGAAGGAGTTGGGCGACGGCAACAAGAAGCCGGAGGTTCTGGAGAAGTTGGCACAATACGAGCTGACTCTTCTTGACTGGATCGAGGCAAATAAAGGAAGCCGCAGTCATGTGGTGATCGCAGGAAAATGCTGGCCTGCGTTCCAGACCCAGTTCGGTTTCGTTCCCTGCTACGTCAACAGCCGTCTGGCTGCACGCGGCATCCCGGTATCCTGTGAGGTAGACATTTACGGTGCCCTGTCCGAGTACATCGGCCAGCTGGTAAGTGACGATGCCGTAACCCTTCTGGATATCAATAACTCCGTACCTCGTGACATGTATGAATCCGAGATCAAGGGCAAGTTTGATTATGACTATGACATCAAGGACACCTTCATGGGATTCCACTGCGGAAATACCTGCTCCACAAAGCTGGCATTCCATGAAATGAAGAACCAGAAGATCATGGCACGTACACTTCCCGAGGAAGTGACCAACGGAACCCTCGAGGGAGATCTGATCCCGGGTCATGCAACGGTTTATCGTCTGCAGAGTACCTCGGATGCAGGACTTCGTGCATATGTTGCAGAGGGTGAGATCCTTCCGGTACGTACTCGTTCCTTCGGCGGCATCGGTATTTTCGCAATCCCGGAAATGGGACGCTTCTACCGTCATGTCCTGATCGAGAAGAACTATCCGCACCACGCAGCCATCACCTTCCATCACAATGGACGACTG